>JAGQPC010001079.1 GCA_020426925.1 Planctomycetales bacterium
ACAACTGCCGAAAACGCAGCAATGCCGAGTAGGAACAGTCCTGGCCAGTTAAGCATCATGCCGCCGATCAGCAGGAACATCGCGGCTGAGCTTCCGAAATTGGCAGCAGGAACAGCAGCGTTTCGAATTGCCAGCGGCGCATAGTGACGCGCGTGCTGGATCGCGTGTCCCGCTTCATGAGCGGCGATGCCAACAGCTGCCTGGCTGGCGTGCGAGTAGACTTCGGGGCTGAGCCGCAGCACTCTAGCGCGCGGGTCGTAATGGTCAGAAAGGTGGCCTCCGATGGCTTCGATGCCGACGTCGTAAAGACCAGCGGAATTGAGAATATGCCGAGCTGCCGCAGCACCTGAAAGATTAGCCCGAACTCTGCTGGCAGCCGCGTAGGTGGATTTAACGCGAAACTGAGCCCACAACGCCAAAAGGATCGCGGGTGAAATGAACAACCAAAGTCTGAAGTCGTAAAAATACATCTGCCTATTCCTCGTTCCTTCAACGACGATCAAGTAGTTGGCACTGCGCGCCAGCTGTTGACCGTTTCGCGTCGGGATTGCTATCGGTTCCTACGTAAGCCGCGGTCGATCTGTTTGGCTTCATGCAAGGATTGCGGCAAACCCTTTGATATTGTAGGTGGTTGGCTCGCCGTGACGAGGCCAACTCGATCACTGACATGAGCAACTTAGATGGTTGCCGGACGCTCTGATTTCTTTCGCACGAAATGTCCAGGTCCGCGCTGGGGGGCTCGCTGACGCTTGACCGTCTGCCACCCATTTGCGCCACGTGAGTCGGTGGATTTTCAGTTATCTGAGAACGAGCCGCAAGTTTTAGCGGATCTGAATTACGTCATCGTTAAGCGGTACGTTGAAAACCGAATACTCGGACTCGTTCGTACGCCAGCTGACCTTTTCAATGTCGGATCGGTCAGAAACATGCAAGGTACTAGCTTTCAAGCGATCCAGTGTGACGCCTCGATAGGAAAACCGATGCGTAACCAACCGGCGGTCTGCGTCATAGCGGTGCTCGACTGCATGCGGAGTTTCAGAGATCGCTCTAACCATTAACTGCCCGAATTTAGTTGAACTCTTGTCGTGAGTCTCGGTGATGACAAGGGTTACGATACCATTTGGTTCCGTTGTAAGTGAGTTACCATGAAACTTGACTGACGAATCATTGCCAGTGTGTGTGAACTTGGCGTCGAACAAGTCGTTCACTTGAACATCTCGCGAGGGGTAGGATCCATTTGTCAAAACCCACATCCGCAGCCTGGCTTGTCCTGCATCTTGGGGCCAATCTGGAGTCGTACACTGCAATACCGGAACAGGAGCGTCGGAAACATAAACGGAATCGTAAAACACGAACGGCTGGTAGGCTTGATTTCCAGTCGGCGTGATTTCGATCCACGCCAACTTCGGACGAGGGACATATTGTTGATTTGCCTGCTGTAACGAAATCTTAAAAGTCACCAGATCGCCTGACCGCTCGGGCCGATGCACAAATGCCGATGCGCTAAGCGGTTGGCCCGACTCGTTAACGAATGGAATCTCGCGGGCAAATGATTGTCGATACTTGGGAACCGTGAAGCGGTTCGTCTCGTTGTCCATCAACAGCTCGATGTTTTCACCGCCCTGAATTGGAAATTCTTGACGAGTGTTGCCAGCGGAAACAGTGAGGTTCCGGTAAGCGTGACTGCGAGAAATCAATGCGGGTTGGTTGACCAGTTGGGTTGTGAGCACTTCCGCAGTTTGCAGATTGGAATCGCCTGTCGCGACTTCGGTCGTAATGTCGGACACGACAGCTGCGTTTCGCTCGGGGGATCTTGTCGTACCACTTACGACAAATTCGTCCGCTTCAGACCGAGAAAGAATGGCGGGCAACAACGTGGAAATGCGTTCGCTAGTTCGAAACGTTCCGCCCGATGCCGCTTCCAATTCTTGAAGAGCGTTTTGGTCACCGGGATCGCTTGGACCAGGACTAACGACATGGATCGGAATTCCACTTTGCCGCGCGAGGCTGACGACCTCGGACCAGCCGATCGTTTCGAGTCGCCGAGATTCATTGCTCGTTGGCGACATGTCGTCTCCATCAGTAAAGAACACTATCGCTTGACGTGAGCTGCCGTCTGCAGGAAAGGCCTGGAGCGCCGACAATAAAGCTCGATAGTGTGGCGACTGGCCCCAACCAGTTAACTTAGTCATTTCTTGACGTACACTCGCCGCATCGAATTCTCGAAATTGACCGAGGGGTAAAACTGTCTCGACGTCGTCTTCCGGCCTCAAGCCGTCAGGGATTTGACCAATGTACGCGGGATGAATCCGAATGTGCTGCGATTCAGATTCTATGTCGTACCCAACACGGTGGCCGTAAAAACAGACGCCGCATCGAACGCCCGATTGATTAGTCAGTTGCTGAAGCAGCGTATTGACGGCTTGCTTTGTCTTCTCAATTCGCTTTTCGTTTTTGTTGGACTCCCGCATGCTGCTGGAGCCGTCAATTAGAAGCAGCAGCGACAGGTTTGCGTGAACTCGCTGCACCGTAACCGTTGTATCTTCGTTTTGCGCGAGCGTGGCGACAATTCGCACTCCACGTTCCTGACGGTTCGCGAAGTCTCGTCGCACTTCATTCCCGCGAAACACGGCTAGCAACTGCGTTGCACTGACAGGTGCCGACAACTGCAAGCTGGTTGATTCCCCGGGAAACGGGGCAACAGGCCGAACATCAGCCCGCTCTGGCAGTGCATCCGAAATCTTGCTGTCTTTCGGCGATTCAAATAGCAAACTAGCTATTCCATGAACTGGCAACTTCGTGTTTGTTTCGTCGATCGAGGCCAAGACTGAGATGGAATTGTCTGTTTCGTTTTGGCGTGTTGCTTGTAAAGAGACGACTTCCGCCGCACGCTCAATCGCTGAATTGATGAAAGGCTCAGAACTGGCCGAACCTTGTACAACAGCAAAACGGTTTGCTCCATCACGATAATCTTGTGCAGCGATAGCGAACGCAGGCCGACCTCCGGTTTGTACAGGTCCGAGGTAATCGCGAAGTGAGCGTTCACATCTCCAGGTAAGCCAACGCGACAGATCATGAAGACGTCGAGCAGCGACAGGATCCAATTCCGGGCGTGGGTACCACAATGCTGCAGTTAGCCGCTCAAGAGTCTCGTTTTCGATTACGCGTTTTACGTCGGCCTGCTGAATCGATCGCAGATGGTTTCGAACACTGTTCGAGTTGCTGGCAGCTTCCGCTGACTCGCCACCTGCAACCGGTAACTCTGACTGAACAAGCCGAGACAGCGGGTTAATGCCTTGGTTTGATAGATACGCGACGAACTCGCTATTGTCCGCGATCACTTCGGTTTCGTTGATTGTCGCCGTGTCGCTATTGCCGTGGAAATAATCTTCGTGCAGTCGAGCAAACAGCTCACCTCGACGAGCAAGGAGCTTCGCACGATTGTCTGCACTGATGGTCGGCAACAATATGAACGACTCAATTTGCCGCGCAAGCGTCGGAGACGGATCCATATTCAGTAGCCGTTGAAGTTGTAGCTCTTTGAAGTCGACAACCTGCTGCCAGCTGCTGGCGCCGATTCCGTTCGAAGCAAGCAATCGCCGCAACTGTTGTTGCACTTCCAAAAACTGAGTATTACTCGCATCTTCGTTTGCCGCTGTCGGTCCGCTCAGCTGCAAAGACAATTCGACGATTGACTCGATCGCGTCGGAGATCGCCGACGTTAATCGTTCGTGATCTGGCGGATTCGTGCCGGCGTCCACAGCGTGGTGATTCGCATATGTCGTTGGATCCATTAGCCACTGAGCGATAAACGGCAGGTCAGCGGAAATGGTGTCGCGATGTGAGTAGGCTTGAGCGGCTAACCGTAGCGTCGCCTCGGCATGATCGAACAGTTTTGTCGCGGCCGTTGTGTGTTCGCTAACTGCCTGTTTCCCGACACTTTCGCCGGCGAGCAAATAGTCCTGAGCAAGCCTTCGCTTATCGTCGGCGCTGTCAAGTGCGACACGCACCCAATCGTGAGCACGTTCGTCGCCAGGTTGCTGTGTTGTTGGCGAAAACGGAACAGCCAGCACGTTCGCTCGATTTCGCAGCTGAAGAACCTGCTCGATTGCCCGATCGTCTGCCCATCGGTCCGCAACCTGATAACGGCGAAGAATCTCAAAGAAGCTTGCTTCGTCGCGCAGATCGTTTCGAGTCAACACCGCACGTCCGCCAGCCTGAGCTGACAGGTCAGCCCGAAGCTTGCTCACTTCTTGACTGTCTGCGACGCCAAGATACGCCGCGATTGCCAAATCGTGAGGCTGCACGTGCGGCAACGAAGTTGGCTGAGACTGAAACGCACTCCAATGGTGGACAAGCGACCTGTGCCATTCTGGTGTCGCCGATCTTGCACGAGCGATGCGATCGATGCGGATTTGAATTGAATCGAGTAGCGTTTTGGCTCGTAGTGTATATGCATTCCCCGCGTTAGCAAACTGCTCAAGTCGCAGCAACTGACGGCGCAGCAGGCCGTGCTCGCGTGGACAGAGCCTCAAGAATTCGCCATCGGAACAAAGCTGCTCAAACGATCGCCAAACTGCTTCAAGTTGGACGAGTCGCATACCATCGCTCGCCGGCTTTGCGTCGACTAACGCCGCTTTAAGCCTACTCTGAGTCGCAGAATTCAGCGCCGTGGCGAGCTCAAAGTCGGCGCCGTCATGCAGCAAAAGCGGCTCCTGACGACAGCCTCGGTTCGCAACTGCCCATCGATTCACTCGATCAGTCACATAGTGTTCAAGTTCGCGTAACGAAACTCGCTGATCACCGTTTCCACCATTCTTTTCCGCGTCAGCGTGACCGGCTAATCCCAATTGCAGATA
>JAGQPC010001080.1 GCA_020426925.1 Planctomycetales bacterium
TGAAACGCTGAAGTCGTGCGTTCGCCCGACTGATTGCATCGCGAGATACGGTGGTGACGAGTTCGCGATTCTGTTCCAAGGTGTGACACTTGAAATCGCCAAAATGGTCACCGAACGAATGCGCGACAAAGTTGCGTCAACCAACTTCGACAGTCAAGGAGTATCGAAAGTTGCGGTAACGTTGAGTTTGGGGCTGGCCGTCGCCGAGACAACCGATACTCCAGAATCGGTGTTCCGCAAGGCCGACGCTGCGTTGTATCGCTCGAAGCAAGCTGGCCGCAACCGGCTCACTGTATTCACGCCCGAAGCTGCGGAAACCTTGCTAAGCGATTGCCCAGAACGCGATCTCACGCCGGCCGAAGACACCGAGCACGAAACGAAACACGAGCCTATCGGCGTCTGAATTCTTCCTAAACGCGAAGTGGCAGGTCCATTTCGCGCGTCTACAAATTGCGTCCTCGCGGCATTCTGTCGCACACAATACAGCACTGTCGGTCGACTGCGGATCTGTAGCGAGCAATCGCTCTTAGACGGGAGGATACAAAAAGCGAGCAACTTGCCACGCGGCCATCAACGGGAAAGATAGCAGTTCGATCCCAACGCCCAAGGTGTGCAGCCAATTCCATGGTTTCTTTTGGCGGATGCAGTGGAGTAATGCAACCATGGCCAAGAATGACATGAACATTGAAATCCAATACAAGCCGAAATATTGCCGGAACAAGATCCTGCTCGAATACACCCAAATCCAAATCGCTTGCTGAAGGCACAAAAACACAAATGGAGCTTTCCATTGCCTGCCCCAGTCAGCAGGGGCTCGAACAATCGCGAAAACGTAGACGACCAGAACAGCCGCTACTCCAATCGACGAGACAAGGAAGTAACCGTAATAATTCCCGTATGGATTAATCAAATCAATCCACTGCATAGCCGCCTGGGCAAGCCACGTGCCGATGAAACTCAGCGCGTTCCCCAGCACTAACCAATGACCAGGCGCGACCAGCGCGGGAATTCGGCGAATGCGAAAGTAACACAGCATCGCGAGTCCAAACAGTGAAGTGCCCCCGGTAAGGATGTACACAAACATTGTTACTCGGTAGATCGGATTGTCAGGTCCTCGTTCTGCGAAGAACACTCGATAAACAACGAGCGCAACCGCACAGCCCAGCGTCCAAACCATCATGTGCGCGATGCTAAGCGACGGCTGGTCAACGCGGCGAGAGTTTTCGGTGTCGCGTTGAGTCTCAGCACGAACAGGCGGAATCCCCGGATTTAGGTTGTCTTCGTTTGAGCTCATCTTCTAATCTGCAACATTCCATGGCCAAAGTTCAACCCTTGCACACGGCGTGAATGGGTGGCCGGTAGTCGAGCGTAGCGAGCCCCCGGCACCGGATTCCGGGGATCATTACGCTCGACCCCGGCTCCCCGCGAACGCTGCGTAACCGCAAAACTGCCAATCATGAAAAAGTACCCCAGTGCGGGCATTAAAGTTCAATGTCGATGACCTTTTTATCATCCTTTGCGGCAGGACTTAGTGCGCCGAACGAAAACTTATCTGGTCGATCCGATCCAACTTTCACTGTAAACGTTGAGTCGGAATAGACTCGTGGTCGAAATCGGTTTGTGCTGGATCGAACTGTGTAGAGAACTTCGTCGGTCGTTTCGTCGATAACTTGGACAACCGGTTGCGTGGCTTCGGGAGCGACGATTTCTGGCAACCAGCCAGTTGGAACACGCCCGTCATTAGCCGCCATGTCGATCGTGATGGGCCAGCCTGGAAACTGCGCTCCGTTGCCATCGCGCACGTTAGCGAACCTCGGCCAACATTCAAACGTGACCGTGCGGTTCTTTTTGTTGAAACGTACGAGACCGTAACCATCGGATCGCTGCGTTTCGTCACTGCGGTCCTTCGGGTTCGCATATGCCAACATGGTTATCGGATTCCCCAAACCGTCAACGTAATCTCCGGTCCACGGCAAAGGTCCATCGATCGCGTTGGCGCCCGGCTTTTCATCGGCGGGATGCCACCAGCGTCCGTAGATCGTGTTGACGATCGCCGGATTGGTAAAGCCATAGGGCCCATCTCGATACGATTCGATGCCGTGTTTCACGACGACCGCTAGATGCTGATCGCCGCAAAGATGAGGCGCCCACGCTCGGCGAATCGCGGTCAGTGCTTTGTTGCGTCCCTTTTGAGGCCAACCGTTGCAATCCAAATCAGCGAGCAATCGATTCGTCGGCTGGCCGTGAATATGCACCGCACCACAAAAAGCAGTCTGAGACAGCACGCACTTCATTTGTGCACCGGACCAATCTTCGCTCCAATTGTCGAGAAACTTGAGCTGGCGTTCTCCCAGCAGCACCAGTTCATCCAGATCAATCGCGTTTCGGTCGTACGTCGGATCGTTGATATGATCAGGACGCGGACCCATTTTCGGGATTTTTCCATTCGGCCCCGATTTGAACTTCCGGTCCTCGATGATGGCAAAATCGATTCCGCCGATGCGTAGGTTTGTAAAGTAGACTCCGATGCCGCGCTCGATCGGATCCTGATCGACAGGATCGGGGAGATGCCATGTTTGACATCGCTGCACCATGTTGACGTAATCGACCGGATAGTAATATCCTCCCGAGTGTCCGGCCGTCGTTTTGGCGAGAATCCCGTTCTCGCCCCAAATGTTTCCTTGGCCCACATCGTGATCGTCAGGAATCGTGACGACCGGCCGATCTTTCAACAGATCGCGAAATTGAACGCCGAACTCGATCCAGCCGGCCGTGTGCTGTGTGTGACGATACGTTTGGTCGCCCGCAAAAAACAGAAAGTCGGGATCTTGCAATTTCAGGTTTTCAACGATTCGCGGACGCGGTCCCGGTGTTCGACTAGAATTACAGGAGAGCGATCCGACAACGATCTCGTTTTTGTCGATTGGGTCCTTGCGAATGACGCCTTCAAACGTCGCGCGGCTGCCGTGCCGCAAGCGATACCGAACAGTTTTCGAATTGTTCCAATCGCGAACCCGAAAATGTGCGCTCCAGCCAAGCTCAACCACCTGCTGCTCTGCGACTGGGTGCCACTCTCCATCTCGCATCAGTTCCAGGTGGACGGTTCTCGGTTCGTCCGGCTTAAGCGGATAAAGCTGCGCCGTCAGCTTCAGCTGCCCACGGTCATGCGTGTAGACAGCGAACGCGATGACCTTGTCTCGATCGACAAGTAGCTCCGGTTGTTTCTGGTCCTTTCCTCGCGGCTTCCACCACTCGCCAGTAGCCTCCGAATCAAGATTGGGAAACTTGTCTCCAAACGGTTTTTCTTCTTGCGAAAAAGCTGCAGTGGTAAAGAAAACCAAGCTAAGGACTATTGCGTCAGTCGCCCGTTTCACGAATGTCGAATTGTGCATCATAATCTGTCGCTGGATAAGGTCGAAGTTTTAGACAGTCCGGCGAACGTTCGCGGCATCAAAAGCGCACTGCCACCGGCATAACTTGCTCGCCATTTTTGAGCGCACGGACGGGCTCGTCAAACGGTCACACTTCATCGGTCAACAATTCAATCGCAAAAAGCATGAACAGAGCGGAACTCCAGCATCTACAGACCACCTATCGATCCGGACTCCTAGAGAACACGTTACCGTTCTGGACGAATCATTGTGTCGACCGCGAGTTCGGCGGCTTCATGATGTCGCTCAATCAGGATGGCACGGTCATCGACACCGACAAAGGAGTCTGGCAGCAAGCTCGATTTACGTGGTTGCTAGGCGAACTCTACAATACCGTTGAACAGCGAGACGAATGGTTTGATCTCGCAATGCACGGCGCCACGTTTCTGGAAGAGCATTGCTTCGACGAAGCTGACGGTCGCATGTGGTTTCATGTGACTCGCGATGGTCGGCCCATTCGAAAAAGGCGTTATGCGTTCTCGGAGAGCTTCGCGGCAATCGCGTTCGGTGAGCTCGCTCAGGCCTCCGGCAGAGAAAGATACCGAGATCTAGCCATTCAAGCGTTCGAGCAGTTTATCGAGCACAATCTTTCGCCGAAAAACACAGCTGCGAAGTTCACGGATACGCGTCCGACTCGTAGCCTGGGTTTTCCGATGATTACGATTGTCACTGCCCAGGAGCTTCGTGGTTCGATCCAAATGCCTAACGCAAACGATTGGATCGATCGAAGCATTGACGTGATTCGACGCTTCCACGTCAAGGAAGATATCGAATGCGTGATGGAAACCATCGGGGCCGATGGCGAAATCGTCAATCACTTCGATGGCCGCACGCTCAATCCCGGCCACGCAATCGAAGGCGCGTGGTTCATCATGGCAGAAGGCAAACGCCGCGACGATAATGAGCTGATCTCGCTCGGCTGCCGAATGCTCGATTGGATGTGGAAGCGAGGGTGGGACGAAGAGTACGGCGGGCTGCTCTATTTTGTCGATGTGTACGGCCTGCCGGTCCAAGAGTATTGGCACGACATGAAATT
>JAGQPC010001081.1 GCA_020426925.1 Planctomycetales bacterium
GGATACGCACGGCAACGCGTTTCCGCACTTGAAGAATTTTCTTTTCCCGCCAATGGACCAAGCCGTTTCCGCGTTGCTGACGGACTTGGACGAGCGTGGTTTGCTGGAGTCGACTCTCGTCGTGATGGCTGGCGAGTTCGGCCGCACGCCAAAGGTGTTTGGGCTGCCCGAACATTACGCGCTACCGGGTCGAGATCACTGGGGCAAAGTGCAAACCGTGTTTCTTGCGGGCGGCGGAATTCAAGGCGGACGAGTCATCGGCTCGTCAGACAAGCTCGGCGGCGAACCTGAAGACTCGCCACAACTGCCCGAGCACTTTGCGGCCACGATTTACAATGCTCTTGGCCTTCCGCGAACGGCGACATGGTACGACGCCCTTGACCGTCCGTTTCCTGTCTACCACGGAGCCCCGATTCCGGGGTTAACGTAGCAACCGTGGCGTAAGCTTCCAGCTTGCGATTCTTGTTTTTTGCTACTGCTTCGAGCGTTTTTTGAGCGCGGCCGTTGTGCTTGCGAGCTGTCTCTGACAACTTCCCAATTCACGCCGGATTCGGCAAGCTGGAAGCTTACCCCACGTTGTGGCTCGCGAGAATCTGTGTACGATCGGCCCAACGTCAGTTCAGACGAAAACGAAAACGCAATTTCTACCGACTAGGATTCACATGGCTCGGCACGACGGACGAGCGGACGATCAAATTCGTCCCGTAAAAATACAACGAGGTTTCACGAACAAGGCCGCTGCAAGTTGCCTTTACGAATCGGGCGATACGATCGTGCTGTGTACCGCCAGCATCGAATCGTCAGTTCCGCCGTGGCTCGAAGGCTCTGGCAAAGGTTGGGTGACGGCCGAATACAACATGTTGCCTGGCAGCACGAGCCCTCGCAAGAAGCGAGACCGAGCCAAAGTCGACGGGCGAACCACTGAGATCCAAAGACTCATTGGCCGTAGCCTCCGAGCGATCGTTGACTTGAAGGCGCTCGGCGAGCAGATGATTACTGTCGACTGCGACATTCTCCAAGCCGACGGTGGAACTCGCACTGCCAGCATCACGGCCGCGTTCATCGCGCTAGTCGACGCAATTAAAACGATCGAGTTGCCGACTTCCGAATATCCACTCCACGACAGTGTCGCATCGATTAGCGTCGGCATCGTCGACGGCCAACCGGTTGCGGATCTCGACTACCCCGAGGATTTTGCTGCATCTGTCGACATGAATGTCGTGATGACTGGAGCTGGCAAATTTGTCGAAGTCCAAGGCACCGGCGAAGAAGCAACGTTCAGCGAAGACGAACTTTCAAAGTTGCTATCCTTAGCAAAAAGCAGCATTCGCCAGCTAACCGAAATTCAGCAAACCACATTGGGCGAAAACTGGCCGTTTTAGATGAGTAGCATGGTGTCACTAGCAACGAGATAATGTTCGGACCGAATTAAGTTCTCAGCTGCTCGTCGGCGACTTGCATAGGTTTAGTGGCGTGTTGATTGCTAAAGTTTTCATCCACGACGCGTACTTCCGGATCGGCCGAGTTCAGATCTGGCCTCCTTCGCTGGGCGCAGTTGTGGTGGTGAGCGTAGTTTTCGCAGCGCTGTTGGCAATAGTCTTTGTGGTTTACCGCAAGCGTTAGCGTTGCGTTTACTTCACGCTCTCTCGGGAGCGTCGAAGCTCAGGCACGAAGTTTCGGGGAGGGGGAGATCGGCAGTGGCATTGAATTCCGACTCGCAATTCGCCCCTCCCCAAAAACTCGCAGGCTCGTTTTTGACCCTCCCGAGGGAGGGTGAATTCAGTTGACGCAACGCTTGTGCGTGCGCAATGTTCGCTTGAGGGCCGAGACGAAGCATGTTGAAACCCGCAACTATTGCTCGGTCGGCGTTTCAGCGTAGATCAGGCTGTTGTGTGAGCTAGTCTTAAAAGACTTTTTCGAATCTGTGCCAAGTTACGATTCTCCGTCGAGACTCGTATGCATCCGGGCACGGAGCAGCTAGTACCTTTCTCTATGGGGCAATGTAATGGGATTAAAAGTTGACTTGTTAGAACAGAGTTTCGCGGCAGTTGCTCCTCAGGGCGACAAGCTAACTGCGACATTTTACCGAAACCTATTCAACGATTTTCCCGAAGTGAAACCGCTGTTTGCCAACGTCGACATGACAGAGCAGCCGAAAAAACTGCTCGCGTCGCTGAAGCTGGCGGTCGATAATCTCCGCAAACCGGAAGTACTCGTACCGGCTTTGGAAAATTTAGGTCTTCGCCACGTCGACTATGGAACGCACGAAGATCATTATCCGGCGGTCGGACAAACCCTACTGAAAAGTCTAGCTGAAGTCGCCGGCGATCTTTGGACTGAAGAATTGAACGACGCCTGGGCGGAAGCCTACGGCGAAATCACAAAGATCATGCTCGCTGGTGCCGCACAACCAACAGGCTAACGCGTCGGCTCGGTCCGTCATGGTAGTTGCTCATATCAGAGAATTGCTTAACCCGAGGCGTTGTGCACACCGGCATTTTTGCAACGCCTCGCATCCGGCCCTCTGCCATCGGGCTAAGCGAGTCATACAAGTGCACGCATAATTGGATCCCGCCTCTGTGCGTTCAATCCGTTTTCGCGGCGTGCGGCTGAACGGGTTGTGTCCATGCTTCTTCGACTTGACCTTCGAACGATGGATTCGGATGTGGGCGCGATGAGTGAATCACTGCTCGGACGTAGAGCTCGTCGCCGCTGAAAGTGTATTGCGGCGCAACGCCGTCGATGGTTGCGAACACTTCGCCGATGTTTTCTTTCGCGATTTCTGAATCTGCAGCTGCGCGCCGAGTGCCAATGAATTCCGTTTGAAACTCGACACCGTCTTGCGGTGCAATGGAAATAGAAATGCCGCTGTCGGTGTTTTCGATCTTGTCGAGTACCACGCATCTCGACGCGTAGAAGTCACCTTTTTCCATGGCTCGGACCAGAGATTCAGGCGTTAAGTGCCGAGCTCGCACCATAATCCAGCCTCGGCCTGGCGTGCTGTCTCTGTCATCGTGGTAGTTGTGGCTGTCGTCGGTCGCGACTCCCATCAGCAGCGGACCATTCAGATTGGCGACGCGAATCGTGTTCGCGATATCCCAAAGTTTTTCAACGGTAACGTGCTCGTCGTCGCCTAAATGGTTGATGCCGGGATGGCCGTTGTACACTTCAAAGTAACGTTCTGACAAAACCGCCGCGAGCTCTTCGGCCGTCACGCCGTAGTGGAAGTTCGGGTGATTAAGATGCACGATCACTTCGCGGCCTGCACGCTCGGCCTGATCTTTGACGGCTCGTAGATTTGCGTCGATCGCCTCGGGAACCGTAGCGCCGCCAAGCGGCTGAAATTCTTCGTTGACGTTGGTCGCGTTCATGTGGACCGGTTTGTCGCCCACTTTGTCCGAGATTTCTTCGCCCTGAATGAGAATGAACTTGCCGCGTTCTTCAAGCAGCGAACGGAATTCGTCGAGCGGTTTCAGCCGGACTTCCTGTACCTCGCCTTCACCGCGAGTTTCAACCCAGTGTTCTCCGAATCGTTCGAGATATTTTTGCAACGCTTTATCTTTGCTGCGTTCTGTAACGGCGTTCAACTTCATCCAGCGTTGACCTTGGCTTAGCGTGTTGTGATCAGACAATGCCAAGAAGTTGTAGTCGTGCGTTCGATACCATTCAGCGATCATTTCCGGAAA
>JAGQPC010001082.1 GCA_020426925.1 Planctomycetales bacterium
GTGAAGGCTACTCTGGACGCACTGAAAGAAGATGGCTTATACGACGACACGATTGTCATTTACAACTCGGATCACGGCGGAGTGATGGCTCGCAGCAAGCGGTTCCTTTATTCCAGCGGAGTGCATTGTCCATTAATCGTTCGCATTCCTGAAAAACTGAAGCACCTGTATCCGGCCGAAAAACCTGGAATGACAGTCGACCGATTGGTCAGCTTTGTCGATATGCCGAAAACTTGGCTAAGCCTTGCCGGTGCAGAGATTCCAAACACGTATCAGGGAACAATCTTTTTGGGCAAACATCAAGAACCGGAACCGAGATACCACGTTGGCTTTCGCGAACGAGCAGACGAACGGCTGGACTGTGTGCGGCTGATTCGCGACGGACGATTTGCTTATCACATAAACTACATGCCGTACGCTCCTGCCGGACAGCATCTGGCCTATTTGTGGAAGGCGCCCGCAACGCCCGCGTGGGAGCAGCATCATCGTGAAGGCAAAACGAATGAGATCACGGGGCGATTTTTTCGGCCTCGCGTTTCCGAAGAGTTTTACGACAACGACAACGACTTTGACAATGTGCACAACTTGATCGACTCGCCCGAGCACCAAGAACGCATCCAGCAAATGAAGGTTGCGTTGCGAGAACGCCAACTGGCTCTATACGATTCTGGCTTGTTGCCTGAAAAGATGCGTGAGCGTCGAGCGGCTAAGAACAACGTGACCATTTATGAAATGGTCCGGAACCAAGATCTGTATCCGCTTGAGCAGTATCTCGACGCAGCGGATCTCGCGCTAGAACGTAACGAAAGCAACGTTTCCAAGTTCATCGAGCAGATGTCTGACACGGATGAAGGAATGCGATGGTGGGCGGTCGTTGGGTTGCATTTGTTGGCCGATAAGGCTCCGCAGAGCGATAAAGTTCACGCTGCGGAACCAGTCCTCAAGCGTGCTTTGAACGACACGCACGAGGTTCGCATGATGGCCGCGTGGACGCTGGTGAAACTTGGGAAATCGGACGACTCGCTGGCAACTCTTGACGCATTGCTGTTCAGCGAAACGACAGACGCTTCAAATCACATCATGCTCCATAACGTTTTGGACTGGATGGGCGAGCCTGCATTTCCGCTTGTTAAGAAATACATTCAAAATGCTGGCGACCGCCAGGGGCAGTATGGAATCGGGATTCTTGGCCGAATTGCCGAGCTAAACGGTTGGTAGCGATCGTTGAATAGCCTAGCTCCACGCGGGATCAAGTGTGCCCAAAAGAGCACACTTCGCCAGCTGCGAGCTTGACCGACGTTTCGTTGGCAGCGACTGTCTCGTATAATGAGGTTCCCACCCCGCCTGCGGAAGAAAATTGCTTTCCGCAGCCTAAGCCTTCCATCAACAAATCCTTCCTGTGTTGGCTGCTATGTATCGTTCAGCATTTTTCATGAGCGCGACTGTGTTCATTGTGTCTTCGCTTTTTCAAACCATCGGAGCGACGAGTGAGACGGCCGACATTGCTCGCGGAAAACAAATCTATGCGAATATGTGCCTCGATTGTCACGGCGAACTTGGCGCAGGAGTCGAAGGTGCGTACAAGGATCGTTTGCAGGGCGATTTAGGCCTCGAACAGCTGACGCAATTAATCAACGGGACGATGCCCGAAGATAACGCCGGTTCATGCGTTGGCGAGGACGCTCGCGACGTGGCTGCCTACATCAGCGACGCGTTTTATGCACTGCCCGCACGAGTGCGACTTGGCGTTTCGCCTGCTCCGCGAATTGAGCTGCAGCGGTTGACGGTGAATCAATACCGCAACGTCGTTGCTGATCTCGTCGGCCATTTCGCGCCGAAGGCCAAGAACGACCAGCCAGCCGAGCCTGGGGTAAGTGCTCAATACTACGAATCGCGTGGCATGAGCAAAACCGATCAGCACAAGCTCGCGAAGACAGAGCTGGTGGTTGATCACAACTTTGGCGAAGAATCTCCGGCGCCCGACATTCCACCGGATCAGTTCGCAATCATTTGGGAAGGCTCTTTCTTCGCACCGGAAACGGGTTACTACGAGTTTGGTGTGCGAACCGAAAATGGTGCTCGGCTGTATGTGAACAACGATGCTTCCGAAGGTCGCCGAAAGTTACGAGACGACAGCTCCGCTGCAGGCCAGCAAGCACTGATCGACGCCTGGGTCAGCTCTGGGAAGATGCGAACGGAAACGGCCCGAGTCTTCTTGGTCGGTGCGAGAACGTACCCGATTCGGCTCGAGTTTTTCAAGTACAAAGAAAAGACGGCGTCGATTCGGCTCGAATGGAAAAAGCCTCGCGGCGAGTGGGCTCTGCTGAACCAAGACTATCTGTCGACGCAGCGGTCGCCTCGAACGTTCTGTGTTTCAACAGCGTTTCCTGCAGATGACCGCAGCTACGGCTACGAACGCGGGAATTCTGTTTCTCCCGAATGGCACAAAGCGACAACGGACGCAGCAATTGAAGTCGCGAATGAAGTCATTGGGCGGTTGCCATTGCTGGTTGATGTTTCGAGCAAAGATGAAATCAATGAACGGATCTCCAAGCTGAAAGCGTTTGCGTTGGAGTTTGCGAGAATCGCCTATCGGCGTCCTCTGGCAGACCAACAATCGCGACTGATCGAAGCGTTGTTTGCCGACACGAACGACGCAGAAGGATCGACCAAACGAGCGATTCTGTACACGTTGACCTCTCCTCACTTCTTGTATGCCGATTTGCATCATGAGCAATCGACGCCTCACGACGTTGCTTCGCGATTGGCGTTGTGCCTTTGGGACTCGTGCCCCGACGAACAACTCGTCGAAGCGGCCGAGAACGGGCAGCTCTCAACAGAAGAGCAAATTGCCTATCGAGCCAAGCGGATGTTGACTGCCCCGCAAGCACACGCGAAGGTTCTCGGCTTCTTCCGGCAATGGTTAGAGTTGGACGATCGCGAAGTTAGCAAAGACACCAATTTGTTTCCAGAGTTCGACTATCGCGTTGCCGACGACTTGGAGTATTCGCTATTTAAATTCCTCGAAAGTGTCGTGTGGTCCGATGCGTCAGATTATCGTCAGCTTCTCCTGGCCGATTATTTGTATCTCAACGACACGCTCGCGAAACTGTACGGTTCAGATGCGTCAGCCGACAATTCTGAGGAAACACAATCAGATCAGTTCCGCAAGGTTCAGATCCCCGGCGGCCGCCGCGGCGTCATAACGCACCCGTACTTGCTGAGTGCGTATTCGTACCACAACAGCACGTCGCCCATTCATCGAGGTGTGTTTGTGACGCGAAACATCGTGGGGCGAGGGCTTCGCCCGCCTCCAATCGCCGTCGCCTTCAAGAATGAAGACTTTCCTCCAGACCTGACGATGCGAGAAAAAATCACGCAACTTACTCGTGACCAAGCTTGCATGTCGTGTCACTCGATTATCAATCCTTTCGGCTTTGCACTGGAGAACTATGACGCGATTGGTCGTTTTCGAATGACCGACAATGACAAGCCGATTGAAAGCCGCAGCCAGTACGCGACCGCGGACGGCCGCAGAATTACGGTTGGCGGAGCGGCCGATATTGCGGAATTTGCCGTCAGTAACAAATTGGCTCACCGCGCGTTTGTGATTACATTGTTCCAGCACTTGGTCAAACAAGACGCCAACGCCTACGGATTCGATACAATACACCGGCTGCAAAACGAATTTGCTGCCGATGAATTCAACATTCAAAAACTAATGGTTCGCATCGCCACAATTGCGGCGGCTGGTGCGGAATCTTCGACGCACGAGAATCAAGGAACTCAGCCATGACAGCCTCTACGCGAACTCGCCGCCGATTTCTTCGAGACCTGGGGATCGGCGCAGCTTCTTTACCATTTCTTGGTGGGCTCCGAAGCCTCGCCAGCGAAGCGAACAGGATTACACCGAAGCGGTTGATCGTCATGTTCTCGCCAAATGGCACGTTGCCAAACGAATTCTGGCCCGACGAATTCGGTGAAGACAAACCGCTAACGCTGAAGCCAATGTTAGACGTACTGGCTCCTTTTCGCGAGCAGATTCTGATGCTCAAAGGAGTCAACAACAAAATCCGTGGCGACGGCGACAACCATATGCGCGGCATGTCTTGCCTGTTGACTGCAACGGAGCTGAGCCCTGGAAACATTCAAGGCGGTTCTCACACGCCGGCAGGATGGGCGAGCGGAATCTCGATTGATCAGGAACTCCGCACTCATTTTCAATCGCGAGACGACACGAGAACTCGCTTTGGTTCTCTGGAGTTTGGTGTCGCCGTACCGAACCGCGCCGATCCGTGGACTCGCATGTCGTACGCTGGTCCCGATAAACCAGTAGCACCCATCGATTCACCTGGCGTGATGTTTGATCGGCTCTACGGCGGTGCCCAAGATCGCGAAAACGTCTCCAGCGTGTTGGACTTCGTGCGCGACGACCTGCGCAAGGTCTCAGAAAAGCTCAGCCCCGAAGATCGCCGATTGCTGGAAGAGCACATGCAACATGTGACGCAATTGGAAAAATCGATCGCGGCGTCGGAGCAAGAAAATGAGCTTGTACATCCTGAACCAGAAATCGATCCGGAAATCGAATTGGTTAACGACAACACGCCAGCAATTAGTCGCATGCAAATTGACCTGTTGGTAAATGCACTAGCGAACGATATGACTCGCGTTGCCTCGCTGCAGTTCATGCGATCGGTCGGGCAAGCTCGGATGCGATGGTTGGACATCAACGATGGTCATCATTCCCTTTCGCACGAGCCGGACAAGAACGAAGTTGCGTATGACAAGCTTAAGCGAATCAATAGCTGGTTCGCTGGTGAGTTGGCCTATCTGACGAAGCGTCTTGCCGATACTCCGGAGCCCTCCGGCACAGGAGGCTGCATGCTCGATAACACGCAGATCGTCTGGGTTAACGAATTAGGCAAAGGGAACTCGCACACGTTGTCCAACATTCCGTTCTTGCTAGTTGGAGGCGGTGCTGGATTCAAAACCGGTCGGGCACTCGATCTGAATGACGCTGCACACAATCGATTGTGGCTTTCGGTTGCCAACGGTCTGGGGCACACCGAATTGGCTGTTTTCGGCACAGAAAAATACTGCGAGGACGGAGCGCTCGATCTGGCGTAAATCGGGCTCCCGGAAATGAGTTGCTCGATTCGACCAAGATCGCACGTCAAACTACGAACCGTTTTGTATACTGAATTGGGCCGTCCAATTCGGCTATGACTGTACGTAGGTTGACACTCGGGGCTAACTGCTTCCGCCGCTTTGCGACTGGGGAATCAATCCATGACGACCGCACCAAATATCCCAGTCGTCTGCAGCGTCTGCGGGACGCGCGAATACGCGACGGCGAGCCAAATCGGCAAGGGAATCAAGTGTCCGGATTGCTTCTCCATCAACATCGTCAAGGAGCCTCCCAAAGCGCCGCCGAAGCCTCAGATCTCAATCGACGATGGCTATCAGCTCCAGCGTGACCCGATCGAAATCGTAAAGATGACCTGCACCGCATGTCACGATCCAATCAAAGCTCGCGCCGAACATGCCGGGCGCAAAGTGCGTT
>JAGQPC010001083.1 GCA_020426925.1 Planctomycetales bacterium
CGCCAGTTAACGCGGATGGCCAAGCGAGAGAGTTCCGGTCAGCTCCGAAGAGAGACTTCGAGACTGGATTGGCCCACCGTCGGCAGGACTTGGCTGCTCCGTTGAATCTTGCGATTTGCCTATCGTGAGATTCTTGCCTGCAGTAGACCTCGAAATTCGTCATCTCTTTTCTTAGCGATGTGTCCCAAGCCTGGCAGTCAGCTGTGCTATTGGTATGAGCTTCTCATTCGAGGGACAGTTTATGCTCAAAACACAATGGCGTTGTTCGTTTCGCGATGATGTCGACCCGTCAACACTCGCGGCGATTCTGGCCGACCATCAGCATTACCGACATCGATTGGCGAAACGCCGCGGTAAGCCGTTTACCGGTGCCTATTACTGGGTACCCGATGCAAGCGGCGGATGGGAATTGTCAGTTTGGCCCGACGCGTTCTACGAGGGCGGTGAAGCTGGCCACGTCGACGTTTGGAAGGACCTGGTTTACATCCTGGCCTATGAACTGCGAATCGAGCCAACCGAATTGCATCAGAAAATCGGCAATTGCCCGTACGGCTTGCCTCGGGGCCGCGTCGTGAAGATGGGTGATGGTTCATGTGGGGTGGCCCACGGTAACGATCATCCGATGGGCTGTGACTTGAAGTCGGCGGTGGAAGAAGCGTTTTGCTTAGCCGGCATGAGTCCGGTTTACTTTCTCGACGAACATGAGCAAATGCTTCTTCGTGACCAAGTTTCAGTACAATCGTCGCTGGGCTTGCATTAGACGACGTTTACGAATTGTTGTTCAAAACTTGTGGAAATTCAAATGTCAATTTTCAACGGCATTGATGGAATAGTCGATCAGCATTTGAAGCTCGCATCGATCCATTCAAGGTCAGGCAAGCCGTTGTGCTACAGGCATAAAGAAGCCTTGCTAAAAATGACGGAAAGCAATCTGCCAAACGATGGTAAGGCACTGCTTACGGCTATGTTTGGATCGATGATGGCAACGTGGGGCTCAAACGGATGCCCTGGAACGAACTCAGATAACGGAAATTGGCGCAGGCGTGTAGAGTCCCGACTGGGCAGTGGCAACTCCTCCTCGGAGGTGATTCTCGAACGGAGTATTGCCCAGCTCTTCGAGAAAGACTCAGAAAAGAATTGGTCGAATCAAGTATTCATCGATTCCGGACTACTCGGCAGTCGGAGGGCAATCGATCTTGCGTTTAGCCGTTGTGATTGCCTCGAAATAATTGAGTTGAAAACGGACTCCCAATCTGGCACCCCCCTTTCCGCAGCGATCCAAGTGCTGAGCTATGGGTTGGCACATGTTTTTTTTCGCTGCTTTCGGACTAGGCTATTGAGGGATCATTGCAGTCCAGAGTTATTAGAATTTAAACACCTGCATCTACGTGTGCTCGCACCATTTAAGTACTATGATGAATACAACAAGGAGATAAACGGTTGCCATCCTTGGCAGTGGCTAAAAAGGTTTGAGCAATCGATAAACAATGGATTTGCCGCATTCGCAGATTCATTCAATGAAGTCGATTCTAAAATTGTCGGATTCGAGTTTCAATCATTTCCACGCAGCTTCATTTGGGACCACAGTTCCCCAGATACGGGAGCATTGAACGACGCTTTGGCAAAGCGTTGTTCAATGTCTGAGGCCGCGGATTTATGATGAGCTTTTGAGAGACTGAATCTAACGTCGTGCTGTCATCCTCCCGCTGCCCGTTGCAACACGATGCTCCGTTCTTTCATTGACCCACCACGTCATTCCAGTTGCGGGCTCGTGGGCGGTTAAACGTCCTTGGAATCCACATGCTGTGTCGATACAGATGACGTGCCCCCAATGTCGAACGGATTGCTCGGCTGAGTGTCCGACGATTACCAGTTTGCCGGACACATGGGGCAGTGGTGGCTGGCGGTCGATGGTGGTCCAGCGGAGTAATCGTGCAGGTTGCTGATTCATTTCAACGAACGGGTCGAAACAGGCATGAGTGAAGATGTAATGTTCGGTTTCAACGTATGGCATGCAACGATTCAGGAAATCCCAATGACTATCAGGGATGAACGATAGGTTGCTGCTGTAAAACCAAGCGTCAGCCGCGTAAGAGGCGAGCGTATGATCTCCACCGTCATATCGGAACCGCTCCAACGCGTGTTTGTCCCGTCGAGCGTCGAGCATCATTTCGTCATGGTTGCCGAGTATCGGAAAGACTCTGCACTGCTCGCCAAGTTCAATCAGCGTTTGAATGACGCCGCAAGAATCTGGCCCACGATTGACATAGTCGCCGAGTGGAATGATGGTGTCTTCCATCTGTGGCTGAATCTCATCAATCAGTCGTCTCAATGCGTCGACATGACCGTGAATATCGCCGATCGCGATGGTGCGGCCACGCTTCGTGGAATGCTCTGGTTCAATAGTCGTCATCGGTCAGCGAATCCTTGCTTTAAAGATGTATCGGCTCGCCGTCCGTAGCGATGACGACGTTGGAGAAGTGCTCACAGAACTTCTCTGGCGCGACGGTGTGAACGGGAATGATGGTTTTGGTGTTGATCGCCTGAGCGAACTTCACAATGTCGGACACCGATGCATGCCCGCTGGTGTGAGCTTGGACAATCCGCCCATTTGTCGCGTCAAGTGCCGACTCGACTTCTTGCCAGCGATCTCCTTTCATGTAGCCGCGCCATTGAGAGTGGATGCATAGCGTGCTTTGGGGGAAGGCACCGTCAAAATCCTCCATCATGCTCGGGCGAAACACCATCACATGCTCCTCAGGAGTCTCCCGTATTTCGTTCATTTGGATTTCGACGTCACGAAACATGTCGTATACCTTTGTGCTTCCCCGCTGCTCGATCTTTCTGCGGTCCGAGAGCGGGTAATAGACTCGCCCGCCACCGCTCAGCAATGGATTTTCAAGTCCCGCGTCGTAGCCGGT
>JAGQPC010001084.1 GCA_020426925.1 Planctomycetales bacterium
TGCAAAACTTGTCGCAGCCGATCTGGATTCGCACGTATGCTTGATAGGGAGTCGGCCGCATTTCGGCGTCGCGGAGCGGATCAAAACTTTCATGGCTTCGTTTGATCTGGTCGACTGAGCCATCGCGTCGGCCCAGGCTTACTTCAATCTGCCTTCCATTGCCCGCTTCAGCTTTTTCGATCAAATCTGGCACCTGATGGAGCTGGCCAGGGCCGACGATCAGATCAACATAAGGAGCTCGCTCGAAGATCAGTCGTTGATCCTTCTGAGCCATGCACCCCAGAACGCCAATAACTTTGTGGGGATGCTTCTTCTTGAGGTTTTTCAGCGTGCCAAGCGCACTGTAGATTTTGTCTTCCGCTCGCTGACGAACACTGCATGTGTTGTAAAGGATAGTATCCGCCGACTTAATGTCCGTTGTCAGGTCGTACCCACGCTCACGGAGACTGGCAACGACCAGCTCGCTATCGAGCATGTTCATTTGGCAACCAACGGTTTCGATGTAAAGTCGCTTTGCAACGCGATCATTCATGCTGCGTTTTTCTCGTCAAACTGTTGCGAGACCAAATCGTCGTTCATCGGATCGATCTCGGTGGCGCGTCGCCGAAGCGTTTTTTCGTGCCGTTCAATCATCATGCGGACTAGCGCAGCGATCACAAATCCCGCAGCACATGCCAATATCACGAGGTCCGAAACTTCCATGAAAGCACCTCTTTGAGCGGTTTGCCCGCTTGAAGCGTGGTTCCTATTGACCAAATCACCTGTGTAAACAAACGAATCCATGCGAACACCCCAGTTTATCGGTCCGGACGCGATTCGTACAGTTCAGCTCGTGTGTCGTTTTTCACCGCTTTTCCGGGATGGGAATTTGGGACCAGTTCGCTGAACGGGCGCTTTCACAGGGCGTCGGTTCTCATCCGGCAATGCTAAGCAGAGGACGCAGGCGAAGCTTGTCCGGTGTAAGCGTCGAAAAAACAACTGACAGGTTTGAAGTTTCGTTCGTTTGTATCAGTGACGTACGCACCCGCCAACTTTCGTGACGCAACAAAGTTTCACTTACCCGCGGGTGTGTGTTCATTCCCCAGTCACTTCGTAAGGATCGACACACGATGTACAAAAAGCGGTTTTCAATCGACAACTTGGAAGAACGAATTGCACCTGCCGGATGCCAGTTTTTCGGTGACGTAGTGTCAGCAGTTGCTCATGGAAATGCAGCTGACTATGGATTAGAGATTCCAGATGGTCCAGCCAACCAGAATGGTTCGGATGTAGGAAATCTCAAAAGTGCTATCGGGACGGACGACGATCCGGGCACAAAGGGCGTGAGTGACCGCATTCACGCAAGTCACGGGTACTGCGATCCTGACGCCTAACCAGCAGTACCTTGACAAACACGCGCCGGCGTCCGGAATTCCGTTAGCAGTACATGATGGTTCCGCGTCGGCGTCCGGCGTGGGTTTGTCTTCTTTCTTTTTTCTTTGTAGTAAGACGGGTACTCTTGCTCGTCGCCGACAAAATGGAAGACAGTCCGTCCTGCAGACAAAGCGAATTAACGCAACTAATCCGCTGTGCCGTTATAGCCGGCAAGCTGTTTTGCGATACGAAGCAAGTTTTCGATATCCAAATCGATGACACGTACTGCAGAGCCGCTTGTGATGAGGCGTTTTCCGTTCGGAGTTAGTGCCACGCACAACCCGCCGTAGGGAACTTCCCGGATTCTAGGTCGATTAGAACCTGCTTCGGTTAGGTCGATGACAACTGATGTAGATCCGCGACACACCGCGAGAGCGCTGCTGTCTGCACTAAACTCTGAATCACGGGCTGCTTCTATATGGTCAACGGAAAAAACGGGTTCTGCAAACGGAGCTTCGGACTGCATGTCGAAAACATTCGTCTTGCCGAACCACGAACTTGAGGCAAGCCAACGACCGTTTGGACTGAACTTCATGCCCGACATAATAATGTCGTCTACTCTATGACCAGGCACGAGTCGGCAATCTTCGCCAGGTGCAGCTTGCAGATCCCAAACGAACGATTTGCCGCAGCCACTGGCCGACGCGACCCAACGGCCATCAGGGCTGACTGCTACTTCGAGTGAGTAGTTCATGTAATCCCCACGGACCAGCTCTCTGCCAGTAACTTCATCGCCGTTGAACGTCCAGAGATAGACCAGCCCTCGTTCACCACCACAAGCGATCACTGAACCATCATGGTTCGTCGCGACGGTATCTAATTTTCGGTATGGCTCGGTCAGCAGATGTGTTTGTGTCGCTCCATCGTCCGACAGTTCCCAGATTCGAACGGTCATATCTGCACTAGCGGTTACGACTCGGTTCCCGGATCCGCTAACGGCGATCGCGGTTACGCTGCTTTCGTGCCCTTCCAAGCAAAAAGCGATTCTGCCCGGAGCAGTCGATTTCAGGTCCCAAACGTAAGCAACATTCTCATTGCGTTCGTAACCCGACTGATCGAGATACGCCCGCGTCGCGCTCGATCCGATCAGCCACCGGCTGTCTGGAGTCATGGCAAACGTCCCAAGCCCGTCTGCGGCTCCTTCCAATTCAAACCCTTCCGAAACGCCTTGATTCTCTTGCAGTCGCCAAACTTGCGAGCGAGGTCCTCGCCGGCCGACAACCAACCATTTGCCATCCGGCGAGACTTTCATTTCTTGCGCGTCATTGCAGTCGCTTAGCACATAGGTTGATGGAATCTTGGCATCGACATTCCATCGGCGGATCATGCCTTCGCGTTCAGCGGAATACAGGTACTCGTTTTTGAAAATAACGTCAACGTGACTGCCATGACCTACGAGGTCTCGAACACCGGCGGGATTGACGTCGGCAGCCCAGACGTTCGCGACGAAACCGTCAGGATGAGTCTCGGTGAGTAAGTTTGACGGCATGTTGTTGAAGTCCCACAAACGCAAACTACCTTCCTGATCCCGAGTAGCCAACCAACGGTGATCATTACTCGTTGTGGAACTTGCGCTGCTGGAGTGCCCGACAAGCTTCACGCATGATTCGAACGGATGGGGCTTTGTTAAATCGTACAGAAAGCAAGCCCCGTCGCTTCCTCCAACAATGAGCCTTCGATCATCATCCGACACGACGGCGCTCGAAATACGATAAGGGTAACGAATCAAGAAAGAGGACTCTTCCGGCGCCTCGGCGCTTAGGTCCCAAACCCCTGTAGACTTGCCCCTTGTCACAAGCCAACGCCCTTGTTCGCCTAAGCTCATTTCGGCCAGTCCCTCGTTGCGAAACTTAAGTACTGGACCTTGATCTGGTTTGTTCAGATTCCAAACCTGCACGCGACCTTCGCCGATATCACCCGTCACTAGGCAACTGCCATCGTGATTGATTTGCGCGCGCATGTGCTCGCCATTTTCATGGCCGTTCAACGTACGGACGGTTGCAATCGGATCATTGTCCGCAAGGTCCAGTACTTGGATAAGGCCGCCCTCGTAGGCCGCAACCAACCAGCGGCTATTGCCGCTGAATTTGAGTTTGTTGCTCATTCCGTACGATTCATTCTTCTCAACTTCCAGGAACGCACTTCCTGAACGCCCGGTATTCAAACCATCAAATTGCCACACTGTTACTTTGTTGTCGCTTGCCGTTGCGATCCATTCTTGGTTGGGGCTGAACGCGACTCTCCTAACGTTTGCGTGTGGTAGGCAAATTGACTGGCCTTGCGACGCAGCTTCGATACGTCGAAGCAAGGGGCCTTCAGGGGCTCTAGTGATCAGCCACTGTCCGTCTGGACTAATCGATGAAGTTCGAAAGCCTTTGGTCGCGACAAGCTCGCCATCAAGGCGCGCGATCGATTCCCACAACGCCTGTTTTTCGGATGTGGTCACCGACCCATCGTGCTGAAGCGACTGTTCAACCGCGTCGATAGCAAAACGAATACTCACGAGTGGTTTTTCTGACATAGCCCGAGACTTTTCAATCAAGCTCGTGATACGCTCCTGTATTTGAGAATTCAAAATGGCGTCTTCATAGTTGCTTTCTGCGGTCTTGAACAAAGACCAGCCTAGCAATGTGGCAACGCATAACGAGATGAACACCGCAGACGCCACAATCGTTTGCGTCTTGTATTTGCGAACAAACTTCTGGGCACGGTAAACGAACGTCGGCGGACAAGCTTCCACGGCTTCGTCTGCCAGATACCGCCTAACGTCGTCGGCGAAATCGGCCGCCGATTGGTAACGCTGCTGTCGTTGCTTTTCCAAGGCACGCATCACGATCCAATCGAGTTCACCTCGGAGACTCTTTGACAATGCCAGCTGGTCGGCGGCTCGCTTTCCCGCCATCGTGTCCGAATTGATCAGTGTTGTCACTCGCGTGCTCGGTTTGGGCGGTTCCTCCTCACAGATAATTCGAATCATCTCATCGATCGCACCGGAACGAAGACGTTCGCGATCGAAAGGAGTTGCTCCGGTTAGCAGCTCATAAAGCAACACGCCCAGTGAATAAACGTCGCTTCGCGTATCAACGTCCAGTTGGTTCAGCTTTGCCTGTTCGGGACTCATGTATTCGAATGTGCCAACCAGTTGTCCGAATCGAGTAAACACGGTGCGGTCGGTGAGTTTCTGTTCGGTGCCTTTGGCGACTCCGAAATCGATAATCTTCGGAATGGCCTCGTCATCATATTCGGCGACCAAAACGTTGGATGGCTTGATGTCTCGGTGAATCACACCTTTTTGATGAGCGTGCCCAACCGCTTGACAAACCGACACGAATAAAGCCAGACGCTGCTTTGTATCAAGGGCGTTGCGAGTGCAATACTCTGTGATCGGAATCCCCTTAATTAGCTCCATCACAAAGTACGGTTGTCCGCGGTCAGTCGAACCGGCATCCAAGACTCGTGCGATGTGAGGATGATCCATCATCGACAACGCCTGGCGTTCGACTTCGAATCGAGCCAACGCATCGCTCGAAAGCATCTCAGGCTTGACGACCTTAATCGCGACGCGGCGAGAAACCGGAGTCGTCTGTTCGGCCATGTAGACCGCGCCCATTCCGCCTTCGCCGATGCGTTCCAGAATCTTGTAAGGCCCGATCCGATCGCCGCATTCAAAAGAATCGGTAGTGGCTACATTTTTCCAGGGCGAATTTGACAGTTCATCTGCCGCATTTTCAAATGCCTGCACAACGACATCGTCGGGCAGCAACGAATTCTTGAAACCTTCGGTGGGGACGTCACGAAACGATTCAAGCAACTCCAACAGCTGTTTTCGCAGTACTTCGTCGTGACACTCGCGTTCGATGAATTGCTTTTGCTCTGCGGGCGGGAGTCGCCTAGACTGAGCAAAAAGGAGGTCAAACGTCGACTCGTTTTGAATTTGTGAATCGCTCATAGCTTTCTCGAATTCATGGCTTGCTGCAATTCCGCCAACGCACGATCGCGATCGATTTGATATTGCGAGATACTGATTCCCAATTCCTTTGCCGCCGAGCGATAGGTCATGCCGCCGAAAAAGTGGAGATCGATCAGCTGATGCCGACGGCGTTTTTTGGGATCGTCGCTTCGCAGGAATTCTTTCAGGACCTCATGAAGCGTCGCGTAGTCCCAGCTGGTCACCTCTCGGAAATCGTGAAGGACCGCGTCGAGCGCCGGATCCCACGGCCCAGGTTTCATTTTTTTCTCGCGGTCCAGCAAAATCTTCCGCATTCGATCCGCGACCGCGACGAAAAAGTATCGACGATTTTTCAGGTCTAGGTTTTTCTTGACCTTGGCTCGATCGAACAAATAGTAGTACGCCTCGTTCATCAGCGACGTACCATCGCAAATGCGGCCATTTGCTAAACGGCCCGCAATGCTCCGCAATTCTTGCTCGATCGCCACAAAAAGCTCGTTTTCGGCGTCAGCGTCACCTTGCTGAGCCATTTCGAGCATCCTCGTAAAGTCGATCGCATTCTCGTTCATAAAACTGTTCACCTTTGGATGCGTCCATTTAACAAACGAATGAAATCGGAATAGTACCAGAAAAATCATTGCCGAACGTCTCATCGCACCATCAAACAGCGGTTCTGATTCAGTCTAAGCCTCTGAACTTGAGGGAATACCTATGTGACTCGGGAAACGCCGGAGCCACGTGAGAACGTCAATGCCAGCACGGTTGGTGGTTTACGAAGACGAGCCAGGGAGACAATTCCCGAAATTAGAACTGGCATTTTTCTGAATCAGTTCGTTTGTAGTGTCAAACCAACTTCGCAAACGAGAAATCGACTGACAGGGAGTCGTTAGCCGAGAAGAAACAAGTTCGTGAGAGCGGAGTCCAGTCCGCAGCGCGACAAAAAAGTCCTGATGTCCTGCCTAACGTCGATGCTTTCGTAAGTTTTTCATTTTCGTTGTTTCAGATCAGTGAGGTTATCCGTGATGAAAAAATCGAGTCTAGTTGTCCTTGGAGCACTTGCTACAGCTGCCGTTGGACAAGCTGCAGAGCCCTATCCTTGCGACGAAGCAACTGGTGTTCTGGCCTTTCCGCAATTTGCCAATCCGGTGTGTGTTA
>JAGQPC010001085.1 GCA_020426925.1 Planctomycetales bacterium
CTGCTGTTGGCCACCTGAAAGCATCGGAGGCCGGTTGAAAGCGCGATCGGCGACGCCTAAGTAGTCGAGCAATTCCATCGCGCGATGTCTGCTGGCCCGTGTCGTCCACCCGCTCAGCTGAAGGGCGATCTGAACGTTCTCGCACGCGTTCAAGAATGGGATAAGATTCGACTTTTGAAAAATGAATCCGATGTTGTTCCGTCGAAAAGAACGCAAGTTGACGTGTGCTTTCGGACCGTCGAGCACCAGTTGCCCACCGATCTTCACTTGCCCGCTGGTTGGGCGATTGATGAGTCCCGCCGCTGTCAGGAATGTCGACTTCCCCGAACCGCTGGGACCAAGCAACGCGACGACTTCGCCTTCTCGCACACGCATCGTGGCATCTTTCATCGCCACAACTTCGGTGTTGCCGCTGCCGTAAATCTTAGTCAAGCCGACAGTTTCAATAGATAACGGAGTGCTCATCCCGATATCGCCTCGTTCGGGCTGACGCTTAGTGCCTTCCAAATGCCCAGCAAACTTGCAAGCACCGAAATGATCAACACAACAACCGCAAGTTGGATCAGGTCGAATTGCGTCAGGATGACTCGACGCGGAAACAATGGAAATAAACGCTGGCCCACAAAGTAGGCGATTCCGTATCCAAGCACTCCCAGGACCAGGGCCTGCTGCAAAATCATAGCGATGATTGTTTTGTTCGGTGCGCCGATCAGCTTCAACAAAGCGATGGAGTGAATCTTGTCCAGCGTCAACGTGTACAGAATCAGCGCCATAATTATTGCCGCGATGACCGTTAGCAGAACGCGAAACAACCCGATCTGGCGACGCACTTTGTCGATCATTCCTTCAAGTAACAGGTCTTTCTGCGCGTCGCTTGTATAGACCGTTACGTCGCCCCACGCGGCGATCGTTGCGGCGACTTGTTCTACGTCGAAGTCAGGACGAATCGTGACGACGACACCACTGATTTGCCGGGTTGGTGCTCCGGGGATTTCAGCGGTCGGCCGAAACGCGTTTTCCAATAAAGCTGGCTGCCTGCGAGCAATATCGTCGTTGGCCCCACGAGCCCTGCGTGCTTCTCGTTCCAGTCGCACTGCTTCGCCTGATGTGTCGAACTGGATGGCCAACGCATCCGCGACTGTTACGAACGCCATGCCGTCTCCGGAGGAACTCATCATGTTCGCCGTCGTTCCGACAACTTTGTATGTATCGTTGCCCAGCTTCATTTGACTGCCGAGTTCTAGCCCGAGCGATCGATCTGCGATCAGTTCAAAATGATTTTGCCGGAGTGGTCGCCCCGAAACCAGCGGCAACCAATCGCCTTTGTCAGTAGGCCAGCTGAGACCAAGCAGCGCGATTCGGACGGCGCGACCGTTGTGTTCTCGTTGAATCGTGTGATAAACGAACTCGCGTGACGTCTCGACACCGGGCACGGCAGCGGCGCGATGGACAAGATTGCTCGGCACTCGCGACACTTCGGCCAGTGGGCCTCGGGTATCGCTTTGCACGATCCACAGGTCACCGCCAATCGCGTTCACCAGCAATGTGGCGTCGTCGACGAGCCCTCGGAAAATTCCGCCCATTCCCATCACGACCATCAGCAACATACCGATGCCGAGCGTCGTCAAAGCAAAACGGCCCACGTTGTGGCGAATGTCCTTTGCCGCGAGATTCATTGCACCGAAATCCTTTGGCCATCGGCAAGCTGCGACTTTCCGCTCTTTGGTACGACGACGATTTCGCCTGC
>JAGQPC010001086.1 GCA_020426925.1 Planctomycetales bacterium
CGCATGTTCATGGTCCTGCCGAGTTCCCGTTGGATCGAAAGCCGCTTCAACCCGAGCATTGGCCGAACTGGAATCATCAAGTTAATCGAAATCGGATCTACGACTTTTATGCGAAACAGGCAGATTACTTCCGCAAGCAGTCGCAGGTCCCTGGTTTACTGGCTGAGTTTCCGGGATTGGACGGCGGCAAACTCGGGCATTGGGGAAATCAAAACGAAGAAGTTTGGAAAGACGGTCGCTGGAATGCGACGGATCTTGGCAGTCTGATGTGCGGGGTTTTTCGAGGAGCGGGGGTAACGGTTCCGCGAGGCATCTGCGTTCGGTTGGGTGACAATGACGAGCTATCGGCCTGCTTCAATCCAGACACGCTGACTTATGATGCAGCTTGGAAGGACGGTTTTGTAGGGTTTTCTGACGTCCGACACGGATTCATGCACGGCTTAGAAATGCGTGGACGCCAACTCGCAAGGCCTAAATTCGTTTTACCGAGCGAGCAACCTGCCAAGTACCTCGGTTTTTATCGTGTCGGCAAACGAGTCGTGTTCTCGTATCGTGTCGGTGATGAAGTTTGGCTCGATGAGCCGATCGCCAAAGACGGAACCTTCGATCGAATTGTCGCTCCATTCGATGATCATCCGCTTCGAAGCGAATTGGCAAAAGCGCCAATGCAGTGGCCACAGACGTTTGAGACGCCGATTGACCTCGGGACGACTCACGCCACTGGAAACACGTCGTGGCCATACGTTGTGGACACGATTGAATTGCCAACTGACAATCCGTGGAATTCGCTCTTGTTTTGCGGAGGCCACGCGTTTTTGCCGGACGGTTCAGCTCTCGTATGCACAATTCAAGGCGACGTGTGGCGTGTTAGTGGTTTCGCGTATCCATCTCGCAAGGCGACGTGGCGACGGTTCGCGTCCGGTTTGAATCATGCGTTGGGAATCGCGGTCGATCACGATGGGATCTTCGTGCTGTGCCGAGACCAACTGACTCGACTTCATGATCTCAATGATGACGGCGAGGCCGATTTCTATGAATGCTACAGCAACGCGTTCGATACTTCGCCGGGCGGGCACGATTTTATCTGTGGGCTCGAACGCGATGCCGATGGAAATTTCTACACAGCTTCAGGTAATCAAGGGCTAGTTCGAATATCCAAAGATGGCCAATCTGCAGAAGTGATTGCCACAGGTTTTCGGAATCCGGACGGGCTTGGAATCACGCCTGACGGCACGATCACCGTTCCATGTTCGGAAGGTGAATGGACGCCTGCTTCGATGATTTGCGAGGTGTCACCAAACGATGCATCGGTGCCTCATTTCGGCTATCGAGGACCGAAGGAAGGTAAGATTCCAAGTTTACCTTTGGCGTATCTGCCGAGAGCTTTGGACAATTCGAGCGGCGGACAAGTCTATGTGTCAGGCGACCGTTGGGGACCTCTTGGCGGCCAAATGCTTCATTTATCCTTTGGCATGGGAACGCATTTCTTGTTGTTGCGTGATCGTGTTAATGATCAAGCTCAAGGCGCCATCGTTCCACTGCCTGGTGAGTTTCTGTCTGGAGTCCATCGAGGTCGATTCTCGCCAGTTGACGGTCAGTTGTACGTCACCGGCATGCAAGGTTGGGGATCTTACACGCCTCGCGATGGTTGCTTTCAGCGAGTGCGTTACGAAGGAGGCGATGTCCAATTGCCAGTCGGTTTTCACATTCACGAAAACGGAATCTTAGTGCAGTTTTCTGAGCCGCTGGATGAATCGGTTGTTGAAAACGCAAAGTTCCATTTCGCTCAGTGCTGGAATTACCGTTACAGCCAAGGGTACGGTTCCCCCGAGTACTCGACGAGGCATGTTGGCACGCGAGGTCACGATCCTGTTCGAATCGCGTCAGCTCATGTTGTGCAAGATGGCCGTACTATGTTCTTGGAACTGCCCGAATTGCA
>JAGQPC010001087.1 GCA_020426925.1 Planctomycetales bacterium
AACAACTGGGTGAGCAGCTTGAGATACGGCGTCTCGCCGCAACCGGCACACGCACCGGAGAACTCGAACAACGGCTCGAACACCTGCGATCCCTTGACCGTATCCGACTTCACCTGCCGGCGATCGGCTTCGGGCAGCGACAGGAAGAAGTCGAAGTTCGTTCGCTCGCGATCCAGATGCTCCAGCTTCGGCGACATGTTGATCGCCTTGTGCTTTACGACTTCCTTGCTTTTTGCGGGACAGACGTCAACGCAAACTCCGCACCCCGTGCAATCGTCTGGAGCAACCTGAATCGTTAACGAGTAACCCTCTTTGCCAGTCCAAGGCTTGGACTGGAAGCCTGCGGGGCAACCATTGGACTCGGATGGCGCGTACGCCTTTGTTCTGATCGCGGCGTGAGGACACACTAGTGCGCACAAACCGCAGTCGATGCAAACGCTTGGATCCCAGATCGGGATCTCCTGCGCGATGCTTCGCTTTTCGTACCGTCCCGTTGCCGTGGGAAACGTCCCGTCGACCGGCAATGCACTCACGGGCAACAGATCGCCGCGTCCCGCGATCATCATTCCTGTGACTCGCTGGACGAAATCGGGAGCGTTGGCAGACACGGGCGGTAGTCGATGACGCGTGCTGTTAGCTTCGCTGGGAACAGCGACCTCGTGTAGGCCCTCGATCGCAGCATCGACCGCAGCAAAGTTCTTCTGCATCACCGACTCGCCACGTTTCGCGTATGATTTTCGGATCGCTTCTTTAATTCGCTCGATTGCCTCGGCCTGCGGCAGAATATTCGCAAGGTAGAAGAAACACGTCTGCATCACTGTATTAATGCGTCCTGCCAAGCCGGCTTTACTCGCCACCGCGTATGCGTCAACAACATAAAAGCGAAGTTGTTTTTCGATGATCTGTTGTTGCACTTCGTGGGGAATCTTGTCCCACACTTCGTCCGCAGGATACGGACAATTGAGCAGGAACGTGGCGCCTCGTTGAGCCGATTTGAGGACGTCGATGCGGTCGAGAAACTGCGATTGATGGCAGGCGACGAAGTTCGCCCTGTCGATGAGATATGTCGAACGAATAGGGCGAGGTCCGAAACGCAAATGAGAAACAGTCACCGATCCTGCTTTTTTCGAATCGTACACGAAGTAGCCTTGGGCAAACTGCGACGTGTGTTCGCCGATAATCTTAACTGAGTTTTTCGTTGCTCCGACCGTACCGTCGCTGCCCAAACCGTAGAAAACGGCTCGCACAACATCGTCGGGTTCGGTGGAGAAATCGTCATCCCATTTCAGACTGGTATGCGTGACATCGTCGATAATCCCCACAGTGAAGTGGCGTTTTGGTTTGTCGCCTTGGAGTTCCGAAAAAATCGACGCGGCCATTGCGGGCGTGAACTCTTTCGACGATAGACCGTATCGACCGCCGATGACACCGGCTGTTAGCGATTCACGCTGCGACTCGACAAGTGCAGCAATCACATCTTGAAAAAGCGGCTCCCCAACGGCACCGGGTTCTTTTGTGCGGTCCAGTACCGCAATTCGACGCGTCGATTCGGGTAGTACCGCGGCAAACCGAGACACATCGAAAGGTCGATAGAGCCGGACTTTGACGAGCCCAACTTTTTCGCCTTGGCTCACTAGACGCTCGACGGCCTCTTCGACTGCACCTGCGCCAGATCCCATGAGCACGATAACGCGATCTGCGTCTTCCACGCCGACATATTCAAACAGCCGGTACGAGCGGCCTGTGAGCTGAGCGAAATCATCCATCGTTTTCTGGACGATGTCGGGCGTAGCATCATAAAACGGATTCGCCGCTTCACGTGCTTGGAAAAAGACGTCGGGATTCTGAGCCGTTCCGCGAAGCACTGGTTGGTCGGGATCGAGCGCTCGTTTGCGGTGGGCTTCAATCGCCGAAACGTCGATCATCGACTCGTAGACATTGTCTTCCAGCAGCTCAATCTTGTTGATCTCATGTGAAGTTCGAAAGCCGTCGAAGTAGTGCAAAAACGGTATTCGGCTGTTGAGCGTCGCCGCTTGCGAGATCAGCGCGAAGTCGTGTGCTTCCTGGACTGAGCTGGCAGCGAGCATGGCCCACCCAGTGCTGCGGGCCGACATGACATCGCTGTGGTCGCCAAAGATTGACAAGGCGTGAGTCGCTACGGACCGCGCGGCGATATGAAAAACCGTAGGCGTCAACTCGCCCGCGATCTTGAACATGTTCGGGATCAT
>JAGQPC010000036.1 GCA_020426925.1 Planctomycetales bacterium
TATGTGTAGCTGCTCGGTTACGTCCTACGGAGACCTGTTGCTCGTTAATACGTCGAATGGTCTGGATGAATCTCACATCAACTTGCCCGCACCGCAGGCTCCTAGCTTTATCTGCATGAATAAAAACACGGGTGAAGTTTATTGGACTGATGATTCGCCTGGCGCCAACATTCTTCACGGCCAGTGGTCGTCACCGGCCGTCGGCGAATTCAATGGAGTACCGCAAGTCATCTTCGCGGGAGGCGATGGGTGGGTCTACAGTTTCCGATGCGATCAGGGCAAAGGCGGAAATCCAGAGCTGCTTTGGAAGTTTGACGCAAATCCAAAAGATTCAAAATGGATTCTGGGTGGTCGAGGTACTCGCAATAATATCATCGCCACTCCTGTAGTCCATGATGGCAAGGTTTACGTTGCCGTTGGGCAAGACCCAGAACACGGCGAAGGCGTCGGACACCTATGGTGCATCGATCCGAATAAGCGTGGTGATGTCAGCCCGCAGCTGGCCGTAAAAGTCAGCGATCGTAGTAAGTCTATTCCTCATCGACGACTTCAGGCAGTGATCGAAGAGGAAGGTGAAGTTGCAATCGACAATTCCAACTCAGCAGTTGTGTGGCATTACGACAAGTTTGACCGAAACGGTGATGGAGAAATTGAATTTGAAGAAACGATGCATCGCAGTTGTGGAACCGTCGCGATTAAGAACGGACTGCTTTTCATTTCTGACTTCAGCGGTCTGTTCCACTGCCTTGACGCGAAAACAGGCAAAGTCCACTGGACCTACGACATGCTCGCACAAGCGTGGGGTTCGCCGCTAATTGTCGAAGACAACGTCTACATCGGCGATGAAGACGGCGACGTTTCTATCTTCAAGCTGTCTTCAGAAACTGACGAAGACGGAATGGTTGAGCCGATCGCCGAAATTAACATGGGCAATTCGGTCTACAGTACTCCGATCGTTGCAAACGGAGTGCTGTTCATCGCAAACAAGACACACTTGTTCGCAATCGAAGCTCCTACCCGACAGGCAAACGCCAGTGACAACACAGCGCGCTAAGTCTTAGTGCGTGAGTGAAACGCTTACCAACGCCCGCTTGGCACTTTTGCCCTGCGGGCGTTTTTTGTGGTGGCTCTGGGTCGTGCTTGCTGTCGTGAAGACGGTGTTGCTTGGCCGGAACTGCGCGGTGGCGAGTCAATTGAAACCAGTGCGGCTCGGCCGCTTGTTCCGAGTCTATTTTGAGTCCGAGTTGAGTGAGCTTACTTTTTCGGACGCTTTTGTTTGGGATCTGCGGTCAGTGGATCTTCGGGCCAAGCGTGCTTGGAATAGCGACGCTTGAGTTCCTTTCGAACCGTTTCGTACGTGTTCGCCCAGAAGCTTGCCAGGTCATCTGTTACCTGTTGCGGCCGCATGTTCGGCGCGAGCAAGTGCAGTAATAGCGGCACGCGATTGAACGCGATGCGAGGAGTTTGCGTCCACGTGAAAACCTCTTGAATGCGAACTGCCAACACCGGCGGTTTGCCCTCGGTGTATTCGATTTTGATGCGGTTTCCGCTGGGTACTTCGATTCGTTCAGGGCATTCTCGTTCGATCGCTTGTTGCTGTTCGAGTGTCAGTTGTCCCTTGAGCCAATCCAGCCAAGGAGCCGCCTGCAACTCTGCAAAGCTTCGCTTGCCCACGCAAAGTTCGCGCAGAATCGCACTCATTAGCCCGTCTCGGTCAGTCGGCAAATCCAGCTCAGGCGCCCACTGGGCAAGGCACAGGACTCGCAACAAGTATGCTTCGAATGACGGATCTTTTTTCGGAGCGACTTTCGAAACTTCTTTTGATGCTTCGGAAAACAGAATTTCGCTGCATTGGACCGAGTCTGGAATCGACGTCGGTTTTTCGCTGATGACCAAATCGAACCAACGCCGTCGAAGACGAGCTTCGACTTGTTTGCGCGATGGGTTGAAGAATAGATCCTCCCGCTGCTCGATGTGTTCTTGCGAGAGATCTTCTTCGGACAGTCCGCACGCCTGGCGGACGAGCGCGTCACGAGACTTATCATCAACGTCGATGCAGAGAAACAGGTCGCTGTCTTTGATCCCGCTTGACGGACTTAATTTTACGCCGCGACCGCCAACCATCTGGCCGCGACTGTCTCCTTTGGCTCGACGCTTCGCCACTCGGTCAGGAAAAGCTGCCAACAGCGCTCGTCGCAAAACCGATTCGGCGTCGATGTTCGATTCGTCGCGTGTGACTTCCGATTCGCTTTTAGGATGATCAGGCATCGCCTGTAAAAATTGTTCCGCGGCTTGGCGAATCGTTCGCGCGGCGCCTCGATGAATCTCACCAAACTTCGAACGGGTTCTGCCGATATCGTAGTATTCAAGCAACGCGTTCAGTCGTTCGGTGATGTCGCACGCCCAGCGGTTGTCGGATGTCGTCGGCATGTTGGACGCGCCAAACCGCCCGCGATCTTTCAAGAACGGATCACGCTCACTGAGCATTGCCGCGACCAACGCTATCGCCTTGAGTGTTTGACGACAGCGGCCAGAGTTTTGTGCCTCAATCATCATGCGAGCCAATCTTGGCGGCGCGGGAATCCGACACATTGCCTCACCTACAGGAGTGATACGTGTGCCTTCGATCGCACCTAGTTGCCCTAGCAAGTTCGTTGCCGTGCGAATCGAATCTTCCCGCGGTGTTTCGAACCAGGGAAACTCAGCGGGGTTCTCGCCCCACTGACAAAGCTGCAATAGCGCACCTGACAAATCGACACGGCGTATTTCCGGATCAAGATACTTCGGACGTGCGCGATCCGCTTTGTCGTCCCACAATCGAATGCAAAGTCCTGCACATAATCTTCCTGCGCGCCCGGCTCGCTGTGTCGCCGAACTCTGGCAGACCGGTTCCAGTTGCAGCCGGTTCAAGCCAACCGACGGATCGTAACGCTGCACGCGAACTTGGCCACTGTCGATGACAGTTCGAATCCCCTCGATCGTCAAAGACGTTTCTGCCACGTTCGTGGATAGCACCACTCGGCGCGTGCCTGACGCGTGGACGACTCGGTTTTGCTCTTCTAACGGCAGGCTGCCATGCATCGTTTGTACTTGGCAGTCGCGAGGTAACTTCGACTGTTGCAACGTACGTTCGACTTGTTTGATTTCTCCGACTCCGGGAAGGAAAACAAGCACATCGCCGTCGGTTCGCTCGACTGTCTGAAGGATCGTATCCGCGACGTGATCGGCCATTTGTGACCGTGGCGGAGGAGGCCGAAACTTTATGTCGACGGGGTGCAGCGTGCCGGACGATTTCAGCACGGACCCATCAAGGAAATCTTCCAGCGGTTTTGTGTCGAGCGTCGCGGACATCACGATGATCTTCAAATCTTCGCGGACCAACTGCTGGATCTGTCGCAGCATCGAAACTAATAAGTCGCCATTGAGCGATCGCTCGTGAAACTCGTCAAGGATCACCGTGCCGACTCCATCGAGCGTCGCGTCCACCATCAGGTGCCGCAACAAAACGCCTTCCGTCGCGACAACTAACGACGTTTTCGCGGAGACTCGACTGTCGAATCGAACTTGGTACCCAACTTCTTCGCCCAGTTTCCAGTTTCGTTCTGCGGCGATTCGTTCAGCCGTTGCACGAGCGGCGACGCGGCGAGGTTGGATCAGAAAAGTTTTCGAGCGTGGATTGCACAAGCCTGCCTCGATCAGCTTTGGGGCAACCCGCGTCGTTTTGCCGGAACCTGGCGGCGCCTCCAAAACGATGCACGGTGACGTTCGCAGTCGATCGACAAGTTCGGGCAGCAAAGAATCAACAGGTAGTTCGTCCACGAAGCGGTCCACCATCGGTCTTTTAAATTTCTCCCAGCTGCCACATATCTAATCAGGCACAACCTACCAAGAACGCAACTTGTAAACACTACAGCTAGAAAGTAAATCAACACCGACTACGGTCGCATGCAATGTGTAGTCTCGCCCCGTCGAGTTGGTCCAGCGGACAAGCGAACTCAGCACCGTCCGCTTAAGGTCTCGTTCATCGGTCATCTGTACTATACGCACCCTGAGGCGTGCCCGCGGTTTGCCGCGACTTCGAGATAAATGCCGCATAACGCTCACCATGCGAACTTATCAAAACGATTCCTTCGCGGTCAGTGGCCTACTGTTGGAAGAAGCTTCTGAGTTTACAGGGATGCGGAACACGTGAATTCCGAGACACAACAGATCAATCAGCACACGCCAATCCGATTGACCAGCCGGCCAATGCGGCAAGAAGACAGCGCGATTGGCTGGATCGCGCTCAGTGTGGCGCTCAGCGTGGCGATTTGATCGCAACCTTGGTGAATGGAGCTGGACGCACTCGCCATTTCATTCGTTCGTCGAGACGTCAGGGGCATGCATCGGATTGGCGGTAGCTGGATTGCTGCTGATGATGCACGTCGCAGAGCGTGGAACTAGCTTCAATGTGTCGCTAGCTTTTGGCTTGATCGCAATGTCGCTACTAGACGCCTGTCATGCGTTAGTGCAAGTAGGCGAGTCCTTTGTATGGCTCCACACAATTGCGACGTTTGCCGGCGGAGCCCTCTTCGCGCAGGCATGCCTTCCACGTCGATACGGCCAGCAATCTGTTGTACTCGCCGCAGCTCTGTGTTTCGTGATGATCGCGTTCGGGTGCTCGACCTTCGTAGCCCCAGCAGTTGCTCCCAAAATGATTGGCCACGGAGGCTTCACACTTGCCGCCAAGGCGCTGAATATCGGCGGCGGTGTACTGATGCTGTGCGCAGCGGCGAGATTGGCCGTTTCGTACTACTGCTGTTCCAAGTTGGACGATTTACTCTTTGCAGTGCACTGCCTTTTGTTTGGCGGTGCAGCAATCATGTTTGAACAGTCTCAGCTTTGGGATTTTTCCTGGTGGTGGTGGCATCTGCTCCGATTAATGGCCTACGGCGTGGCGCTCGGATTCGCGATTCACTCGCTGTTTGGGATTCAAACCGAGTTAATGCGCCGCAAAGACTATCTCGAAGTCGCCTTCTCGCATGAACACGAACGGGCGTCTGAACTATCGCGACGCTTCGAAGCGCTGGAGTCAGCAGTCGACAACCACGCAATATGTACGATTACTGATGCATCCGGCGAAATTCTTGATGTAAATGAAGGCTTTTGCACCGTTAGCCGTTATAGCCGTGATGAAGTGATTGGCAAAAGCTATCGAATGTGTGATTCAGGCGACCACCCCGAAGCGTTCTGGAGCGAATTGTGGGGCACACTCTCTGCGGGCAATGTCTGGAAGGGAGAAAGTTGCAACCGTGCGAAGGATGGAAGCCTTTATTGGCTGGAATCGACCATCATCCCTGTGTTCAACGCGAATGGAGAAGTAGAGAAGTACTTATCGCTGTGCTTCGACATCACCAGACGAAAAACGGCGGAACAATCGCTACAAGAAGTCATGGACGATCTCGCGGAGCAAACATCCTACGCGAACACCATGGCTGCTCAGGCGGAGCAGGCCAGTCAAGCAAAGAGCGAATTCCTGGCAAACATGAGCCACGAAATTCGCACGCCAATGACTGCCATTCTTGGCTATGCCGAAATCCTCATGAACGATGAGGATCTAGCTGAATCAAATCCGGAGCGGATTATTGCTTTGCAAACGATTCAGCGAAATGGTAGTCATCTACTTGCAATCATCAATGACATTTTAGACTTGTCAAAAATAGAAGCTGGAAAACTGGAGGTGGAACGCGTTGACACTTCGCCGGTTGATACCGTTCACGACGTGATCAATCTGATGAAAGGTCGAGCTGAGAGCAAGAATCTCGAGCTTCGCGCAGTCTGGAAGGGAAAGATTCCGTCACGAATTCAGTGCGATCCGGTTCGGCTACGCCAATGTTTAATTAACTTCGTTGGCAAAGCTATTAAGTTTACCGAACTCGGCAGCGTTTCAATCGAAGTTGACTTTGACAACTCAGATCCAACCAAATCGCTGATGACTTTTGACGTGGTCGACACGGGCATCGGCATGACGGAAGAACAGACGTCCAAGCTGTTCAAAGCATTTACTCAAGCCGACACCTCGACCACTCGCGAATTTGGCGGAACCGGGTTGGGCCTAGTGATCACAAAGCGGTTGGCTGAGTTGATGGGAGGGCAGGTATCTTTGCGTTCTGAGTTGGGAGTCGGCAGTACCTTCTCGTTTTCAGTCGCTACCGGACCGCTCGACGGCGTTCCCATCGTCGACCCAATCAATGGGCCTGAAAGAGAAGCGTCAGCATTTAACGAAAGCAGTTCAGTCGAATCCGTTGTGGCAGAGTCTGGCATATCCGGTTGCCGCATACTTCTTGCTGACGATGGGCCTGATAACCAGCACCTGATTTCTTACCTGTTAAGAAAGGCAGGAGCAGAGGTGACAGTCGTCGGCAATGGCAAACTCGCTGTTGAGGAATTCACGATCGACAACAGCGTAGATGGTGATTTAACTGAGCTCGCACCATTTGATGTTGTCCTGATGGACATGCAAATGCCAGAAATGGATGGATACACGGCTGCTGGGACACTCAAGGACAAAGGTTGCAAAGTGCCAATCATTGCATTGACCGGTCACGCCACCGACACCGGACGTCTGAAAAGCTTGGACGCCGGTTGTGATGACTACATATCCAAGCCGGTCAATCGTACTACGCTCCTGTCGCGAATCAGCAGTTGGTGGCACGCTCCTGAAGTAGTCCTAGAATAAGTTGACTCTTAGGAAGTCTCGCACATAGCCCCCTTCGCACGGGTTCGGTGTCGTCGTGTCGAAATACCCGAGCAATTCGTCACGCACGAGGATGGACGGGGCTCAGATCGGCCCCAAAAACGCATCGTAAATCGCGATTGTTCCGCATCTGTTCGAAATAGAACGGCGGGCCTAAAATCGGGAAATCATTCTTGGTAACCGCGGATGGAGCCTTTCGTTATGTCGGCATTGTCGGATCGCAGCTTCGTACATCTTCATTGTCATAGTCACTATAGTTTGCTCGATGGGGCCGGCTCGATCGACAAACTGATCGGGCGCGCGAAAGAGCGGGGCATGAACGGGCTCGCGCTCACCGACCACGGAAATCTGCACGGCGCGTTTGAATTCTACCGAAAGGCCAAAGAAGCCGAAATCAATCCGATCATTGGGTATGAAGCCTACATCGCGCCGGGCAGCCGATTTCAAAAAGGCGGTGGGCGAATGAAGGATTCGTCTTATCACCTCACGTTGCTGGCGAAGAATCGCACCGGTTTCAAGAACTTGGTCAAAATGGCGTCGGCGGCGTATCTGGAAGGATTCTATTTCAAGCCACGTATCGACAAAGAACTTTTGGAGGCTCACAACGAGGGGATCATCTGTCTCAGCGGTTGTGTGTCTGGCGAACTGAGTCGCACGCTGATGAAAGGAGGCATGAACTCGGACGAAGAACTCGCGGACTCGTTCGAAATCGCGAGGTGGTTCCATTCCGTTTTTGGCGATCGATATTTTATTGAAATTCAGAACAACGGAATTGAAATCCAACGACTGGCGATGGAAGGCTCGCTGA
>JAGQPC010001088.1 GCA_020426925.1 Planctomycetales bacterium
GCCGGCATGTACTGCGGCAGCTGTATGCGCGACAACACGTTGGCCAAAGCGCTTTGCAAGCAGGGTGCGGACGCTCGGCTGATTCCAACTTACACGCCGATTCGAACGGATGAAGAAGACGTCAGCGTCGACCAGGTCTTTTTTGGCGGCATCAATATTTTTCTGCAGGAGAAGATTCCACTATTTCGTTGGCTACCAAAATCGTTGGACCGAATTTTGGATCGCCCCGGATTCATTCGGTGGGCCACAAAAAACGCGACCAGCACCGACGCCAAGAAACTAGGCGGTCTCACCGTTTCGATGTTGAAGGGAGCCGCCGGTCACCAGCGAAAAGAAGTTCTGCGTCTTTGCGAATGGTTGACCGATTCGTTTCAACCAGACGTGATCAACTTCAGTAACGCTCTGATTGCCGGTTGTGTGCCGGAGCTTCGCAAGCAAACAAACGCACCGATTTTTGTCACGCTCCAAGGCGATGACATTTTTCTAGAAGAGCTGTCCGACGACTACCGAAAAGCTGCGATCAAAGAAATTCAGCGGCTCGATCAATTTATCGACGGCTACATCACTTTCAGCAACTACTACGCCGAGTTCATGTCCGAATACTTGGGTATCGAACGCACAAAGATCTCGCTCACGCCATTGGGAATCGACGTCACGCCTTTCAGCGCTACTGACCACAAAACGCAATCACGTGACGACGACGAACTAACGATCGCGTACATGGCTCGCGTCGCGCCTGAAAAAGGGCTGCACTTGTTGGTCGATGCGTTTATTCTGCTGCATCAACAACATGGGTTGACGAACGTGAAGTTGGCCACCGCTGGTTGGATGGGAGAACATCGCCGATCCTACTTTGACGAGCAATTGGCAAAGCTCGCAGCCGCCGGGCTCAGCGAACGCCACACGTATCACGGTGAACTTGACCGAACCGAAAAGGCGAAATTCCTAGCGAACGCCGATATTTTTTCCGTGCCTACAACATATCGAGAACCAAAGGGCATCTTCGTTTTGGAAGCGATCGCGAGCGGCACGCCTGTCGTGCAGCCGGATCACGGTGCGTTTCCAGAGCTACTGTCATCAACTCGTGGCGGACTATACTGCGAACCAAATCATGCGGAATCACTTGCGAGTGTAATGGCTAACCTGGCGCGTTCACCGGAGATGAGAGATCGATTGGCGAGCGATGGCCACAGGAACATCCACGCAAAGCACACTGATGAAACTATGGCGTCAGCGACTTTGAAACTATTCAGCGACGCGTGCAACAAATCGACCTAAATCCGACGTGTCATCTCAGCACATGAATAGTCAAACGAGTCTTCGGTTTGTTGTCCTCCGTCATGAAATGCCGGCAGGGGCTGAGCGGATTTCGCACTTTGACTTTATGTTCGAGTGCGAAGACGGCTTGCTGACGTGGGCCGTAGATGCGATTCCACAACCGGGGCAGACACTTTTGGCAACGCAGCTACCATTGCATCGCAAGAGTTACCTTGACTACGAAGGACCAATTTCGAAAAACCGAGGCCACGTGACAAGAGTTGAATCTGGAGCGTATGAAGTCGTGTCGCAGTCAGACAATCGATTCGCTGCGAAAATGCTTGGCGATAACCTAAGGGGAGCGATCGAGTTTGCTCGCCCACGTGGACACTGGCGAGTTACGTTTTTCGCACCGGCCGATTAAATATCGTCGCGAGTTAAGCGACATTGGCCGACAAATGAACGCCCTGCAAAGAATCGAGGCGTAACGAATCCGTTTTGGTCCGCCGGAACCGACACCGTGACGACGATTTCTGGGGTATCGTCTTGAATCGTATCGGGAGTAACCTCGACAACGGTTCCTCTGGCGCGCACGGAGTTCATAATCTCGTTTGCGGTCTGCTTCACGTCGTCGACGTTCGCTCGGAGGATAATTCCGGCTCTGGCGGCTTCATACGCGGCATTGTCCACACTGTGACGCAGCATATTCATGCGTGAGAACTCAATCGATATCGCGATCACAAGGAACAACACGGTTGCTGCAAACGCGAATTCTACCGCGACTACGCCACGTCGAGGGTGTCGTTTTCGTCTGTTGCGAATTCTGGTCGAGATCATAGCGGTACTTCAAATTGAGATCGTCGTCATTTGGTCATCACTACCGGAAGCGTCGTCGCGATCTCCCGGAAGATACGTTCCAGCGAGGCTGCGTCTGGTGCGTGAAAGTGCTTCCCTCCGGCAACTTCGGCAACCTGCCGCATAGCTGCCTGATCTGCACCATCGCTAAATGTCACTGTGTGAATCACGATGTCCTGTGCAGCAGCATCGGCGGCAGCGAATCGAGGGTGATTGCCTCTATTGAACACGCCGTCAGTCAAAAGAACCATCGTCTTTTCCGCTAGTGGCCGCTCCTCGGGACCAGTGAGTGCTGCGATGCCCTGTTGAATTCCAGCTTCGATGTTGGTGAAGCCATTGATTGGGATCGAAGACAGCTCAGCCATTTTTGCAGTCGTGCTCGAATAATCGAAATCGAGTCGCTGATCGATCGTGGCAGCTTCAAAGTTAATGCCACACGAGGAATTATCACTGGAATACGACGCCAGCGCAAGTTGTTCTTCCTGCAACGTGTCATTGAGCCCGTCAATAAATGCTTGAACGGCCACATCCAAAGCAGCCCACCGACTGAGCGTCGCGTGTGGAGGATCGCACGAGCCCAGACCACCAGCGATTCGATTGCTGGTCAGCGAGAACTTCATGGAACCAGATCGGTCCACCACGAGACACAGGTCTCGATCCAAATGCATCGACGAAGCAAGGTGCGTTGGTTGGAAATTTGCCGCGCCAAGAATGCCACCAAAAAACAGCGGCACCGGCCCGCTCGGCGAGTCGATTGTGCGCCGCCCCAGGACTTGGACCGTATTGAATGGTTCGGCGCCGGCGTTAAAGGCAACTGCGCCGCTGCGGCCCAATACCGACTGGCCGAAGACAATATCTCCATTTGCGAGCTGCAACGGGGAACCGCTGACTTCATTAAGCGCGGCCACGTTGATCGCCGCTTGTCGAGCTGCGTCGACGTCTTGCGTTCGAGACAAGGTTTCGGAGGCGGCGCGACTAGCTGCGTCAGTCGCTGATCGCAGCTGTGTTCTCGTTAACTGAATGAACGCGATGTCAACGGAAATCACAACCGTGACGATCAGCACGATCATCATCAGTGCGCACAAGATAAGAACCGCGCCGCGGCGTTTGGATCGTCGACTACGGAGCGTGTTCTTAGAATCAGGCATTGCGTCGTGTACCTCAAAAACTCACAACAGGATTTAGTAGTCGCAGCTATTCTTTTACCATGGTTACTTGTGACTCGAGGTCGCCACCAAAAAACTGAAGCGGCATGACCGAGTTGTCCACGGCTGGAGCCGATATTCGCAAAGTTAGAGGCGTTCCGGGCTCGTCGCTGAATGTTGGTACAAACTGAACATTCGCATTCCTGACTCGCCGTTCATCCAGGATCTGATTCGCTCGAGCAATTGCGTCAGCGGCTGTTCCTTCAGGCTTGATGGCAGTTCGAATTCCTTCGTATGCGGAAATGTGGAGCGATTGCCTCACGAATACCATTGTGCAAGCCTCCATGGAACCAAGCACTAGTAAGACAATGGCCGGTAGGCATACTGCCAATTCGACGATTGCTGTGCCCGACCGATTCCGACTTCTTTTCGTGCGTCTTCGTGTCATGATGAGTTCCCGACT
>JAGQPC010001089.1 GCA_020426925.1 Planctomycetales bacterium
AGCGTACAGCAGGCCATAATCTCCCTGCCTCCGCAGATCCCACATGTCGCGGTCTTTGGCAGTTCCGGCAGCGGGAAAAGCAGTTGCTTCGCAAATGTTTGGCTAATGACATGCTCGGACTGCATGGTCACTTTGGACGCTAAAGCAGAGCTCGCAATGAAGACTGCGAGGCTCCGCGCGACAAGATTCGGACACAAGGTAATTGTCATTGATCCGTTTGGTATTTCGAACGGATGCGGTTTTGAGCCAATGTCATACAACCCGCTTGATTGCTATCACGGCCAGGAGGAGCGCATCGTCGATGAAGCCCGTCGCATGGCAAACGCACTTGTAGTTCGCACCGGAGAAGAGCGGGACCGATTTTGGAATGATTCCAGCGTCGTAGTTATCACGCTGGTTTTGGCGTTTCTCATGTCTGAGGCCAATCGAGAGGATGCGAACCTAAACCGACTCCGTGACATTGTTACATCGCCGCATCTAATGGAGCAGCTACTTCAGTACTGCGAAAAGAGCGATGCCTGTTTTGGCATGCTGGCACGGATGGCGGGCCAGGTGCGATTTTTTCAAGGACAAACGGGAGCGAGTATCTTCTCCGTCGTAAACAGTCACTTGTCGTTTTTGGATTCCATGTCGATCGCACAATGTCTGGCAGAGTCCAATTTCGATCCCAGGGAATTGCTCAACGGCAAGGTTTCCATTTACCTGTGCTTGCCGATTGATCGTGTGACAGAAATGGCCGCCCTCCAACGAATCTTACTCAGCAGCTTGCTGAATCTTGTCTTCGAAGGAGGCGAACAACGTGATCGGCAAACTCGTTTCATTTTGGATGAGGCTGCAACTCTCGGAGAAATGGACGCGTTGTACAATTCCTTAAATTTTGGCCGCAGCTTTTCTATACGTTTGGCGTTTTTATTTCAGAGCGTAAGCCAGATTCAGCGATGTTTCCCGGAATCGAAAGCAGCAGATTTCAAAGGTACTGTCGCCAGCGTGTTTTGTGGCGTCAACGATCTCGAAACGGCCAAGGAGGTATTCTCCTACTGGGCGGAGCGGTCGGGTGACAGTGATTGTTCGAGCGACCTCTTACGAACGGAAAACTGATCCGCAGCTCTATTTATCGTCGACATACGGACGAGAACGCCGGAAACGCAGCATAAACCAGCAACATGATGGCGTAGACCGTTCCCGAGATTGGATCGCGGTTGGCGACGTATTCCCTCAGCGACATGCCGCGCAGTCCAAGCACCAAGATTGCTTCGGCCATTACCAGCAGGCCGAGGCCAAACAACCCTACCGTCAGCCATTCAACGAAACGCCGCCGCGGTCCGCTTCTGACTAGCGATTCCGACGCAATTACAATGGCAATCAGCATTAGTGGCATTTCGAGCAACTCGGCAGCGCGAGTTCCAACCCGAGGCTGAACCCACGTGACGCGAATCACACCGAGCACGAAGCCTACCGCAAATACCATGAGGAAAAAAACCAATGCGGACAGCGCGATTCGTCGCATCAACACGGGGCGACTTGTCGCTGCCTGTTCGTTCGGATGTCGCAACTGCGAGTCATTCAGCGTTTCCATCGTGCCGTTCGCCATCGTAATCGTGAATCGCCGCCGGTTTGGCCGCATTGATGAATCAAATTTTCGGCGAACCGGAAAGTCTCTCACAACGACTAACGATTTTGGGCGTCATGAGTTTTGCTGGAGTTCTCGAAGGGGTCGCAATCGGCTTTTTTCAGTGGCGGGTTTTGCGACAAGTCTTTGAGAGGCTGTCCGCGCGTAAATATTCGCCGAACTGGTGGAGGACGAAAAAGCTAGATCCGTTTCATCGGTTCTTTTGGGGCGGATAGCATTGCTGCTCCAACGCTTCGGCGAATATTTACGTCCGCGCGCTCATGGTTGATACCGACGGCTGCAATAGCGGCAATTGGCTGGTTTTTTGGAATGCTACAACCGACTTTCTTTGCAGGAGACACCACCGGTTCGGCCACGCCACCGGCTGAGCCCTCAATGCCAATCACTCTGCTATTTTCCGCTGCATTCGGCGTCCTTGCAGGCGCATTGTTTGGCTTTTCGCAATGGCTGGTTTTACGCAAGCACACGGAACTTGCCTGCATCTGGATTCCCGCTAACTCGCTTGGTTGGGCTGCGGCACTGGCGATCATTTATCTCGGAGCAACTTTGCCGGATGAAAGTTGTGGAATTTGGCAAATCCTTCTATTAGGAACGCTCACAGGCAGTTTTTGGGGTCCACTTCAGCTGGCGATTGGATCCGTGACGGGATTCGGACTAGTACGAATCCTGCGGGCCGACTGATCGCGGCGTTCCGAACAGGAACAGGCAGCCGATTACTGATTGGCGGTTGACGGAAGCGTTACCGCGCTGGACATGCCGTCACTCTGAATGCCAGCGTTCGTTCAAAGCAGGCAAGTTCCTGCTGTGTGTCAGTACGACGATCTCGTCTCCCTTGCACAGTCGCGTGTTGTGCTCAACTAGGGCGAAGCAATCGTTGCGGTAGAGGCAACAGACTTGGGCTTCATTGGGAAGGTCCAAGTCGGACACATGGTGAATGGATTCATCTGCGAGGACGAACCGAAAGAATCTCGCCTCCCCTTTGATAACCGTCGATAGTTCGAGAATGTCGATTCCTTGTGTTACATCGGCCAGGTAGCGGCCGATCGTTTGCATTGGGACGACAACATCTTCGAGTCCTAGCTCAACACAAATCGGCTCAAACTCCGGGTCCTCAATGGCCGTAATCACGCGGCCAAAGCCAAGCGAACGCCCAATCAGGCTCGCAATGATATTGGTGCGATCGTTGCTGGTGAGGCAGAAGAGTAGCTCCGTCTGTTTTGGATTGGCTTCGCGAAGCATAGCAGGTTTGCTACCATCACCATGCAGAAAAGCACAGTCTAGCGTTTCGCTTACATCATCGATTCGTTTTCGATCCGATTCGACGATAATCACCTCGTGTCCGCCCTCAAGCAATAGCTGGGCCGTATGGATCGTTAGGTCGTTTGTTCCGATGAAGACAGCTCTCACGTCAACTCCGTACGATTCCCAAACCAGGTCTTAGGGTAGAGCGCGACTAGAAAGACAAATACTTCAAGGCGCCCCAGAAGCATGTCGCAACAAAGCACGGTCTTCAAGGGGACGGGAAGGTCGATACTCGTGATGCCGGTTGAGAGCCCGACCGTCCCGGTTGCCGAGACGACCTCAAATAGTGCATCTAGTGGATCATACGCGAATGCTACGAAGGTAGTCCACGAGAGAAAGATGACGACGGCATAAAGGCCGACAATTATGGCGGCCTCATTAATCTCACCTTCTTCGAGTCGTTGCCCGGCCAGATGCGGGTTAGAAACCGCGTGCGGTGAGGTGCACGTCCGACTGATGAGTGATCCAAACAACTGCCACCCGACCAACACTCGCCACACCTTGACACCACCAGCAGTGGAACCAAGTCCACCACCGATGAACATCGCTGCGATCAGGACAAGTTTGGTGACTGGGTGACGATGTGTTACATCGACTACAGAGAATCCGGCTGTCGTCTGTGCCGAAATACCCATCATCGTCGCCTGCAGCAAGGCACTCTTAAGCGGCGTGTCTTGTAGCAACCAGAGGCAGGCGAAGGTAGCCATGCATGCAACTCCAGTGAAGGCGAGAACGGCGCGAAGTTGCATAGATTTCGCTACGTAACGAAAATCGCCCTGATACGCCCGTTCGTACAGCACCAGGGGGATCGCTCCGGCAAGGCAGGCAAGGCTCGCCATGACCCATGTTGGCCAACCACCCGACACGCCAGCGAGGCTGCTGTCGCGTGGCGCAAACCCGCCCGTGGAAACAGCGGCGCAGGCGTAAGCAACGGACTCGAATAGGTTTCCACTAGTGACTGCCAAACCAATGATTGCAACAACAGTCATCATTGTGTAGATCACGAGCGTCCGGCGAGCGTGGGTTGTCGTGTTGCCAACCAGCGACTCTTGATCACCGCCCATCATCATGAGTCGTTTAGCTGTGACTCCGGGATGGACGACTAGCGCGACGGAGAATACCACGACGCCCAGCCCACCAATCCATTGCATCCAAGCCCTCGCGAACAGAAAGGACACGGACTTATCCTCGACAGTCCTCGTCGTACTCAATCCCGTGGTCGTGCATCCAGAAACCGACTCGAAGCACGCGTCGGATAGTTCTAGGCCTTCCGCCATGAACGGGTATACCATGACTGCCGATGTGAAGAGAAATACACCTACAACGAGAACCATGGCTTCGTTCTTTTGTACGCGTCCCGAGAATCTATCTTGCGACAACACTCCGCCGAGTGTTGCGACGGTCAACGCGACGAGGCCGTAGCGAGTTGCCGCCATCCATTCGACATTAAGAGCTGCCACCAAAACAGGTGGCAGAAGAAGAATCGCCAAAACGAGACAGTACTGCCCGAAATATTTCAGCAGGACCCGTAAGCGAATGGCGTATGACAATTCGGCTGCCTGCCTCATCTTGATCCCATGAGTCGATTTGGTTTAGCCTTCGGCCTGTGTGTAAGGATACGTCTCCGGAAATTGCGAGTCGCTCTTGCTCCATCGGCTACGATCACAAAGTAACAATCGTTGTCGAAGATGTCGATTCACATGAACGGTCCATCGGCGGAGTTGGTCAACTCGCTTTGGATGCTGAGAGTGTCCGAGGCGACTCGTCGCCTTGGACAGGCTAACGTCTCGGCATACGATTGACCGACTATTGTCTTGAGATCGCAAAAGCCAATGGAATCCGCGAGGTGACTGCTGAAGCTACTGCCGACAACGACCGAGCCATCAGTCTATCGCGAATCGCGGCTTTATATCCAACTCAGCCGGCCGCGACACCGTATTTTCCGGAAATTCATGTGGCCACGCTCGCTTCGGCTCGACCATCGCAAACGAGTTAACTCTTCTTTTCGCTGACAAACTGTTCCATCATTCGCTTGAGATCGGCCATCTGCTGCCGATGCCGCTTCCCGATGTGCGTATGCGCATCGTTGGCCTGAGTTAGATTGTCGGTGAACTCCGCGTGTTGGTCATCGAGCAGTGTGTGATCGTTGAATTCTTCCTTTTTTTCCTCCACGGCAATCTCGTGCTCGTGTTGCCGAATGTGTCGTTCGAGCCTGTCGATCATCGAACTATGATCCTGTAAGGTCGCATCGTTCTGATGAATCACCGACTCGATCTGTGCAAGCCATGCCAATGCTTGTTTATGTTCGGCCCGCCACATGTAGATATCGTCGATCCAACTCCGAATGTTCGATTCAGCATTCCGATGTTGTTGGTGCATTTCCAGGTCTTGTTGAGAGGACATTTCAGCTTCTCCGTATTGGCAAAATCTAATTGGAAAGCTTGAGGATGTGCGTGTTTTTCAAGCCGGTTGAATGATTCTCTCAAGCGACGACTGCGATACTGAAAGCAAAGGGCGTGCCGCGTTCGTTTGTCAGCGGATACTGGCTCCCCAAATTCGTAAGGCAAATTCTCGACCTGCGAGACCGAGCATTGGCCTGCCTTTTTTACTGCTTTGGAGCGAAACACGCACACTTGACTGAGCAATC
>JAGQPC010001090.1 GCA_020426925.1 Planctomycetales bacterium
CGGATGCTGCGGAACCTCCTGCTCAGATCCACATTTTTACTGGTTGCTTTGTGTGACATTTCCTGCCTGGCAAATGAATCTGGAGCAATGGCGTTTCTGCCCCGGTATCAAATTGCGTTTGGAGTGCCCGCGGAGAACGCACTAAACATGGACCAAGACCAGATCCGGCAAATTGCGGAATTGAACGCAAACCTGAAACGCGATACGACAGGACTGTTTCAGTCGGCTCGCCACAAAAAAATATCGATGCCAGAATTGTTCTTGTCACTGGATAAGCTGCGAAGTACAGCCGATTCGGAGCTCGAGAGAATTCTCACGAAAGATCAGCTGTTGCGGCTCGAAGAAATCTTCATCCAAGTCAACGACGCAAAAGCTCTGGAAGATGCCGCTGTTATCGCTCATCTGGGAATCACAGAAGAGCAGAGGCATGCAATTGATCGCGCACGCGAACAAAATACTCGTTCTTTGCGAGAAGCGTACCCAACGTTTCGTAATCTGACTCGTCAAGAACAACGGGCCAAATTCGAGTCGTTACAGCACGCTAATCGTGAACGTGTGATTTCGATCTTGACAGAGGAACAGCGAGTGGCGTTTGAGGCAATGAAAGGCGAGTCGATAGAATTCGACCACGCGGAATTCCGCATCCGACGCTCGCGAACAAATGCCCTCACTAAGCCCGTCGCCGAGAGCCCACAGAGTCAATCGCACTGACGGACACGCGGATGCGGTATTTAGCTACGCGACCACAACGGCTTCGGCGATTGTTCCGCCGCTGATGTACCAGCCTTCGCCGCATGGAATGCACCACGGAATATCGACAAGCAACCTGATAGTGCCGCCGTCAGGTACGTTCAACTCGACAGTAACGCGTCCTGCATCCACCTGAAACTGGTGGAGCAGACCGATTCCGCTGGCTTCGATGTCCCGCGTAAAGGCAGTCCTGGGCTCGTCGTCACCGTCCAGCGTGATTCTCGCCGGTTGAAAGAACGGGATTCTCCCGTGGGCTCGCCGTTCGTTTTCGGCGTCTCTCGCCTCAAGAAGCAACACGTTGAGCACAAAGTCTTTGACGTCCTTCGAAGTTCCGGACTGCAGAAATGAGACGGTCACAGTGTTCCCCTGAAGTTTTGCGTGCTAGCGCGGCGTCAAACAATAATTGGGTCTTGCGAGTAAGTAGATTTTTTACTGGAAATCGCTTCTTTGGTTTTGCGGGCGCCGATCACGATTTCTTGAAGGTTACCACCACGTACGAGGCAGCATGCGACTTTTGCTGCAATCCCGATAACTGAGTTGTTGTACAAGACTGGTGTTGTGGAGATCCGTTGCATGAGTCGGTTCGCGAGGTCTTGCATTAATTCATCATCGCAGCACCTGGAAAAAACGATTAGCTGCAAGTTTTCTCCCGCTGCCACTTGGTCCGAGAACCGGACTGACGCCCTCACCACACAAGCTGCGTGGTCAAACAGTATGTCCCGGAAAGATGTTCCGTATGTATCAATTAGCTTCTGTTCGTGTTGAATCTGGACACACAAGACCCCGATCATCTCGTGAGTATTTGACTGCTCCGCCAATTCCTGCATGATACTCGTCAGTTTTTGCTCAGAGACAGCGGCTGACAGTGCTGGATTTGCTGCGAATTTCACGGAAAGTCACTTTGGCGTCTAAACAAATTCTGGCTAGTCATGCATGACATCGACGAGAATTACGAAAACTTGCTTTGCAACGTCTAGGAATCCCGGGCATGCTACGGTGTTGGTTGGAGTGTAATTGTTAACCGAGAATTGCTAATTATGATGTTTTGTATGGATCGGATGCGGCTAATACTTTACGGACGCCCGGCCGCGGCCGATAATGACGCGCAGAACGACTGATGCTGTTTTGGACAATGAGACTATGGAAAGTAACGGCATGCCGATTCCTTTGGATGAATTGAGGGAGGGGCTTGAATCTACGGTAGCAGTAACACGAGCAGCACACGAACGAGCCCGACTGTTCTCGCAGACTTTGGTTGAGCAGATCCGACGCGACGCTCCTGCAATCGCCACAACGGATGATGCCATTTTCCTAAAAGGTCGCGATGGCAAAATGGAGTTTCAGAACTCGGCCTTCACTCGCCGCTTCGGTGCGGGGCGAGACCAAGCTGGATGCCGTGGCGAAGAGTTTCTGCCCGACCGCATCAAATCGCTGTCATCAACCACGGATTCGATCGTCGTTACGTTTTGTCAGCCAATGCACATCGCGTTCACGCTTGAGCAAGAGGGCGGAGGAATGGCCGTCTACGAGACACTAAAGTTTCCGGTAATCGATAACAATGGTTCGGGGGTCCAAGGAATCGTCGGACTGACCAGAACCCTCCGGACGGAAAACATGCGATCGGCGCCGCAGTTGTTGGGCGGCGACGTTTGTAGCAGCGTGTCCGGATTTCAAAATGCTCCGCTGTCGCAATCCCTGGAAGAGTCGCTCGGGAAGCAAGTAGCGGAAAACGACGGTCGACTGTGCCTACTGACTGAACGGCAGTTGACGATTCTGCGGCTGATTGCTCAAGGGGCAAAAAACCGTGAAGTTGCGGCACTGCTCGGCGTGAGCATTCGAACAATTGAAAAGCATCGACAGGAAATTCGCAGGAGGCTGAACGTTGATTCGCTTCCTGAATTGCTGCGGACGGTAGCCGTCAGCTCGCTAACGCTTTCGTCGTCGGAGGCCAAGGACGAAGGCGAGGATCTCGGCGATCGCCTTGTATAGTTGTGGCGGAATCTCCTGATTGACTTCGACCATGGCATATAGTGCTCGCGCCAGAGGTTTGCGTTCCAGTACGGTAACGCCGTTCTCTTTTGCAATCTTGATGATGCGGCGCGCTAGTGCGTCAGTTCCTTTGGCTACGACGATCGGCGCCGATTTTGAAGACCGGTCGTAGCGCAACGCGACAGCGTAATGAGTTGGGTTCGTAAGCACGACGCTTGCTGTCGGCACTTGGCGCAGCATCGTCTGTTTCGCCCATTCTCGTTGAATTCTGCGGATTCGTGCCCGTAAATTCGCGTCGACTTCTTGTTCCTTCTGTTCTTCGCGAATCTCTTGCCGAGTCATCTTCAGGTCTTGCTCGTGCTGCACTCGCTGGTACGTATAGTCGAACCCGCCAATTACCAGGTAGGCTCCAGCTAAGGTAATCACAATTGAAAGGGAAATATTCCACGCTGCCGACAAAGATGAAGGTAACGCAAGAATTCCCAATTGCCTGATTTCGCCCCAATACGATGACAGCACCCACATCAAGACAACGACAGACGCTGACATTTTCAAAATCATCATGATCGCACGGATCGCAGATCGCATGGAGAACAGGCGCGACATGCCTTTCGCTGGCGACAGCTTTGACCAGTCCATGTTCAAAGCTTCAGTAGAAACACTCGGCCCAACTTGCAGGAACGTAGTTCCGATTCCGACCAGGCCCGCAACCGTGACAAGCGGCAAGCAGATGTAGATGATTCCTGCGACGAACGCA
>JAGQPC010001091.1 GCA_020426925.1 Planctomycetales bacterium
TCCAACGCGGTTGCCACGTCGGAAAACATCGTCGAGTTGATGGACCAACTGAGTAACAACTTTCCCGCCGGGCTTGAACACGACATCGCCTACAACCCAACCGAGTTCGTACAGCAGTCGATTGAAGAGGTTATCCGAACTCTGTTTGAAGCGACGATACTTGTCGTTCTCACCGTGTTCCTATTCTTACAGAAATGGCGGGCGACCATCATTCCCGTTGTGGCGATTCCGGTCTCATTGATCGGGACGTTTGCCGCACTGCTCGCTTTCGGATTCAGCCTGAACAATCTCTCCCTATTCGGACTTGTGCTGGCGATCGGAATTGTCGTCGACGATGCGATTGTCGTTGTCGAGAATGTCGAACATTGGATCGAGCGCGGGCTGTCACCACGAGACGCTGCGCACAAGGCGATGAGCGAAGTCGGTTCGGCACTGGTAGCAGCCACCGTCGTGTTGATTTCGGTCTTCCTACCGACCGCCTTCATTCCTGGGATCAGCGGGGAGTTTTATCGACAGTTTGCCATCACGATCGCGGTCTCCACCACGATTTCGTTGATCGTCTCGCTGACGCTCAGCCCCGCAATGTGCGCGCTGTTTCTCAAGCCTTCGACGAATGGCGGCAAGGTGGCGAAACACACTGCGAAAGACAATTCGTTCTTTGAACGTGTGTTTCACATCATCGGTACTCCGCTGAGATTGTTCTTCAACGCATTCAACTGGGTCTTTGAACGAGGGACGAACGTCTACACCGGCACGGTGTCACGCTTGGTTCGCGTCGGCGGGATCGGCATGTTGATTTACGTGGGTTTGATCGGACTGACCTGGCGCGGGTTCAGCAGCGTGCCAACTGGATTCATTCCGCCGCAAGATCAGGGTTACGTGATCGTCAGTATTGAGTTGCCACCGGGCGCTTCGCTGGCGCGGACAAGTGAAGTTGCCGATCAAGCCGAGGTGTTGGCGGTGGACGTGCCGGGAGTCGCTCATGCTGTTCAGATCGTAGGTCTCAACGGTGCGACACGCTCGCAAAGCTCGAATGGTGCCGCAATCTTTCTCACGCTCGCCGACGCTGAGGAGCGGGCCAAACATGGCCACAACTTGAGCACGATTATCGGAACGCTTCAACAACGAATGGCCGCCATCGACAAGGCTCGCGTGTTGGTGATTCCACCACCACCGGTTCCAGGCATCGGGACGGGCGGTGGCTTCAAGATGCAAATTCAGGATCGCAGCGGCGCGGGGCTGAACGCTTTAGAACAGATCGCCAACGACATCGCAGCCGAAGCCATGCTGGACCCCGGTATGGCGATGGTGTACACGACCTTCCGCAACAAAACACCACAACTCTATGCGGATGTGGACCGGACAAAGGCACAGATTTTGGACGTTCCGCTGGGCAACGTGTTCGGCACACTGCAGACGGCGCTGGGTAGCCTCTACATCAACGACTTCAACTTTCTTGGGCGTACGTATCGAGTAACGGCTCAAGCGGATGCTCGTTTTCGCACCGAACCGGATGACGTCATGCGATTGCGAACTCGCAGTAGTTCCGGTTCCATCGTGCCTCTGGGATCGCTGCTGACCATTGAGCGTCGCACGGCCCCAGATCGTGTCGTTCGCTACAACATGTATCCTTCGGCCGACATCAGCGGTTCTTCAATTCCGACCGTGAGTACGGGCGAAGCGATGGCTCGGCTGGAACGCATCGTGGACGAACGACTGCCGGAGGGATTCGGCTACGAGTGGACGGACTTGTCGTATCAAGAGAAGCAAGCCGGGAACATCGCGCTCTTTATCTTCCCGCTTTGCGTGCTGTTCGTCTTCCTCGCGCTATCGGCGCAGTATGAGAGTTGGCTGCTGCCGCTCGCCGTCATCATGATCGTCCCAATGGGCCTGCTGTTCGCGATCGCCGGCGTGTGGTTGATGGGGATGGACAATAATATCCTGACACAAATTGGCTTCATCGTGCTGGTGGGTTTGGCCTGCAAGAACGCCATTCTGATCGTCGAGTTCGCCAAAGCGGAAGAGGATGCCGGGAAGAACCGGTTCGACGCGGCAGTGTCCGCCGCCAAGCTCCGCATCCGCCCGATCCTGATGACGTCCGTTGCCTTTATTCTCGGCGTCGTGCCGCTGGTCATCGCGTCGGGTGCCGGTTCCGAGATGCGGCGTGCTTTGGGAACTGCTGTCTTCAGCGGCATGATCGGAGTAACGATCTGCGGCTTGTTCTTCACGCCGGTCTTCTATGTCGTACTGCGGCGATTTGCACGTACGACAAGCTTCCAAGCTAACACCATGGCAGGTACTTCTGAACAGACGAACTCGACAGGCAAGATGCGGCTTGTACAAGAAGAAAGCGAACTGATGAACGAACCAACGCAACCAAACGCCGACCAGACGACACCGGCTCGCGACTTCGAGCAAATGTACGAAGGCCTGCCTCCGTGGGACATCGGCAAACCTCAACCAGCTTTTGTCGAGGTTGGGGATGAGATCACTGGCTCCGTACTTGACGTCGGCTGCGGCACCGGTGAGAACGCGCTATTCTTTGCCGAACGAGGCTGCACGGTTATCGGCGTCGATATCCTGTCCGGTCCGATCGAGCAAGCTAAACGCAAAGCCATCGGACGAGGCATCACGGTGACGTTCCAACAACACGATGCCCTCAAGCTGTCTGATCTAAACGAGCAGTACGACAACATCCTCGATAGCGGTCTATTTCACGGTTTGTCGGACGCCGACCGGAAGCGATACGTCGAGCAACTCTTCGCCGTGACCCATTCCGACTCGAAGCTCTACCTGCAGTGCTTCAGTGACAAGGAGCCCGTTGGGGAAGGCCCGCGGCGAATATCCGAAGCTGAACTCCGCGAAACTTTCTCCGACGGATGGACCATCGAGTCGATCACACCTTGTCGCTTCACCGTCCGCGACGACATTGACATCGAGTTTTCCGAAGGCGGGCCACACGCCCTATTCGCCGTCATCCGGCGCGATTGATTTGCGACGCCGACTCGTAGTTCGTAGGGAACTCGTCAAGAGTTTCCGCCATGCCGGTAAGCAACGATAGTTTGTCTGGAACTTTCAGTACCGATAGATCGCAGCCAATCCCGATTCGGTCGGCATCCGTTCTTTCGGAACAACAATGACCTCACCACCCTGCGCAATGACTAGCTCGGCAAGATCATCGAGCATGTCGTCAACGTGGGATGTTGCCGAATCGGCCGGGTGGATTGCCCCCGTAGTTCGGTCCACAACTCCGGGAATAACCCGGTCCGCTTCGACCAGCAACGTTGCCACCTTGTCGGACGTTGCGGCCTTGGCAACATCCGAAAGATCACCTGACCCGGTCTGCCGAGCTTGCGCATCGCCAAACTTTTCCTTGAGATCTTGCAATCGAGCCAAATAGAATGGTTCGATTGCCTTCCAGGCTTGCCTGCGCAGTTCGTCTACGCTCAGCGAATCGGGATCAACCTTGATTCCATCGGCCAACAGAAACGGATTATCGCTGAGGCGACGAAGCTGCGTTTGAGACTCCGACAGTGCGACTAGCAACAACGGCAAGCCCGATGGGCGTGAATGATGCTCCAAGACTCCCCGATCGACGGCTCGAAAAAACTTCAGTACGTCGGCTTCTTTGGCATTCGTCTTTGGTTCGTGTCCGTCATGCGTTACCGTGCCACCTTCACCTGACCGTTTGCCATACGAACCCACGGGCTGCGTCGACGGACTCCGTCCACTAGTCACCACTTCTGAAATGGTTGCGGTCACGTTCGTGAGTTCTACTGGTTCCAACGCGTCGCGATTACCCTCATAGAGCTTGGCTTCCTGGCGGTTTAAGCACAGGACTTGATAACGGTCGGCAGACTGAAGTATCCGGATGAGCGGCTTCGTGTGAAAAGTGTCGGCGACCACGAGCAACTCTTCAACGAGACGTTGCAATTCAACGATTTCAAACTTTTCGGGAGAACAGAAAATCGCCAACCCATCCGTTCGGTGATTCCAGAACTCGAGATCACCGACGAGTTGATTGAACGGTTTCAGCATCGCGCGAACTTGAGACTCGTCGTGTTTCTCTGCCAGCAACGATTCTAGTTCCCGAAGCGAATTCCGAAAGCGGATGGCGTCTTGTGCGTTGTCTGGATGCTTCTGATGCGTTGGAAGGTAGAGGGAGACGCATGGCGACTCATGAGTCGCTAGCAACTCGGTAAAGAGTTCAATGGAAATTTGGCGCATTAGTGGAGTTCCCAAAATAAGGTCGTGAAAGTTCTTTCTGATCCCTACGCATTTGTCGTTCCGCGAAATCTCGATTGGTCAATTCGATATGTCCCGATCCTGATATAGGGTGGACTAGTACAGCGAGACACGTCCGTGCCAACTCCAGGTACCACCTGTCAACCGACGGTGACGCTCTTCCCGTGCTTTACTCAACTGGGACAACGTTTGACCAACGCCCGCTGGCCAGAATGTCTTCGCCGCACGAATTCCAACGCGTCGCAGTAGTCGCTGGTGCGCAATTTGCGGATACGCCAACTCGCGGCACACAGTTGAGCGTGATAAGTTGCACCGGCCATCGTAACCTTAGGAACGAAGGAATTTTCAGATGAATAAGAACGATTC
>JAGQPC010001092.1 GCA_020426925.1 Planctomycetales bacterium
CACGTCCGACATTGTTTATGCTTCCTTGAGTTGAAACTGCAGGTTCATTCGACGCGTGAAACTAGTAGCCCAACGCACTTTGGTTTTCAGGTAGCTCGTAGTCGATCTTGCTAAAGATTCCCTCCACTAGGAAGTTTGGCAACTTCCAATACCCGAAGATTTAACTGTGCAGACCACCAGAGATTTCGCTAGATCTTGCCTTCGCGAAACCGAATGCTGTCTACTATACGAACTGTCCTCTGGCAAAAACAGGCGCGAGTGAACGATCTTGGACGACGAGGCGAGCTACATCTGCGAATCGTGCGGCGAAGAGATCGTGATTCCGATCGATCTGTCCGCCGGTTCTCGCCAGGTATATGTCGAAGATTGTCCCGTTTGCTGCCGATCGAATGTGATCCATGTCGAATGTGACGGCGAAGGCAATTCCCACGCGTGGGGAGAACGTGAGTTCTGATTGACAAGCATTTGTAACAGAATCCGCCAATTCTATCGCATTATCGACTCATTTCCCGAGTAGCTCGTCCGCCATGATAATGTCGATATAATGGAAGCACGGCTCGTTTAACCGCCCACCTTCATTTCTAAATGGAACTAGTGACGTGCCTGGTCATTATCGTGTACTTAGTTGTTTTTTGTTGGCTCTGCTTGCAGCGTGCGGCTGCATGATCGGCGCTAGTTACGTTGCAGCCGACGATGCCTTGTTTCGAGAAAAAGTTCTTCCGCTTCTGACGAATCGTTGCTTTCGATGCCATGGTCCGGACGAAGAAACGCTTGAAGCAGGTCTGCATCTAGATCGATTCAAATCGGCAACTGCAGAACTCGACAGTGGTGCGAGAGCGATCGTTCCCGGCGATTCAGACGCAAGTGAACTGATCGTCCGTGTGACGACCGATGACGACGATTTGCGAATGCCACCAATTGATACAGGCGATCGGCTGAGAGCTGACGAGGTCGCGATCCTAAAATCATGGATAGATTCCGGCGGTAAATATTCGGCCCACTGGTCGTTCGTGTCACCCGTCGCGTCAAAGCTGCCGAACGTTTCCAACGCGTCTTGGGCGAGAAACGCGATCGATCGATTTGTGCTCGCCAGACTCGACCAAGAAGGCCTTCAGCCGCAGCCCCAGGCGAATCTTTCCATCATTTTGCGACGCATATCGCTCGACTTGACAGGTTTACCGCCGACTCCAGAGGAAGTCGATCGCTTCGTCGCAGACAACAATCCAGACGCGTACGAGCGAGCTGTCGACAGGCTACTCAATTCGAAGGCCTATGGTGAACGATGGGCACGCATTTGGCTTGATCTCGCTCGATATGCAGATTCTGCGGGCTACGCTCAAGATCCATTGAGAACAATTTGGCGGTATCGCGATTGGGTCATCAAATCGATCAACGACAACAAACCATTCGATCAGTTTACGATTGAGCAGCTCGCTGGCGACATGTTGCCCAACGCGACTGACGATCAGATTCTCGCCACGGCATTTCACCGCAACACGATGACCAACAGCGAAGGTGGAACCGATGACGAAGAGTTCCGCAACGCGGCCATCATTGACCGAGTCAACACGACGATGCAGGTCTGGATGGGAATGACGATGGGTTGTGCTCAGTGTCACTCGCACAAGTACGACCCGAT
>JAGQPC010001093.1 GCA_020426925.1 Planctomycetales bacterium
CAAGGCCGCCATGCATCGAGTCGACTCCAGGACCGCCGTATAGTTCGTCGTCTCCAAGACCGCCGTTCAGGATATCGTCGTCCTCAGTCACCTCCTTAACTTCCTTGCCTTTACCGAGAAACCAAGCAATCGGACGGCCGCTGTCGTTAGACCCTAAGAGCCCTCCGTTACCATGGCCGTCTTCATTGAAACCTAAGAGCACGTCGTCGCCGCCAACGATAAGGCTATAGTCGCCGTTCAGTTCATCGCTACCTGCATTGCCGACCAAGTAGTCATCGCCAGATCCACCGGTCAGCTTGTCATTACCTGCTCCGCCATACGCTTTGGAGACGATGTACGTTTGATTCAGAAACACGTCGTCACCGGCCCGGCCATCGAATAAAATGTGCAAGGATTCGGAATCGAACGATCGCGTTCCGGGAAGCCGTTCCAGATCGAATTCGTACGTGACCGTTTCGCGACCGTGTTCTACGTCGATAGTAAGTTGTGTTGGTGTTTGGCCGGCGTTGTTGTCCGGTGCAGCGAGACTGACTTTCACGTAGTCGTCTTCGGGAGTGCCAATGATGTTGATGCTGTGTGTCGCCGCATCATAGGAAACGTCCGCCGCCATCATTTGACGGTTTTCGAGATCTTCGAAGCGAAGGCTTGCATTTGTCTTCCGAATGGAACGACGATTCTTGGAAAATTGGTTCTTACGCATGGCTTGGGGCCTTTCAAAAAAAGTTTTTCGTTTTTTCAACAATCGATAAGTAGGCCATGCCACAAGCACGCGATTGTGTTACAAGAATTTTTTTATTCGCTAAAAACGATTGCCAGCACATGCATCGAGCAGATCCTTGTTCCAACGCCGGAGCTTTGGAACGAGGAGTTGTAGACAGCGACGCTCAGATCACTGGAGGAACGAACTCGAACGAGTTCAAAGCAATTCGGACGGCACACCAGCTTCGTCTAATCTCTTACGAAGACGAGTCCAGCGCACTCGCAGTGCAACCGCGTGAATACCCAAGGCATCGGCGACCTCGGCAGATGTGTAGCCTTCTAGCCGCATGTCGAGCATGCGTCGCTCGGTCTCAGTAAGGCTATTGCAAAGATGTTCAACTTGATCTTTGTACTGCGCCACTTCCTCCGGTCCACCATCTGGACTGGAAAGAAGATTAATCGCGTCGGCCAAGGAACCGCTTTCGCGGGCCGCTCCACCTATCCGCTGTTGCCGACGATGTCTGCGCCACTTGCGAGCAATCTTGCGACGAACGATCGTGCTGGCTAAACCAACTAACTTTTCCGGACTGGAAACATCGAACTTTTGATCTCGCAGTCCGACGAGAAGGCTACGATGGACTGATTGCACTAAATCCATCGTGTCCAAGTGCGGTCGAAGTGCCGGACCCAACAAAACGCGAGCCACAATTCGCAGCTTGGGCTCGTATTGGCGACAAAGACGGTCCTGTGCCTCCAAATCCCCCCGAGCAACCAAGTCGATTAAAGCCCCAAAGTCTTCTCCCGGTGGCTCCATATTCGACTTTACCGATTCTGGTCCCCAGTCAATTTCGCCGAGCGACTGGGCAATAAAAGAAAAAATGTAACACCTTAGGGCCATTGTGGCATAATCAATTGTGCTCGGTCAAGTTGCTAGGTAGCAGGTGACATTTGCGCCTGTTCCGAATTAAGTACTTGTCCAGGGATCTAATTCGACTCGTCACAGATCTGATTCGAAATCGTGCCAAGAAAAGCCTCCCGCCGAGTTTGTTCGCGTCAGCTGATCGCACGGAAAGCGGAATTGCCCAACATGTAGGACGCCACAACGTGCCACTCGAACAACTAGAACCAGACCGTTTAACTGAACAAGTAAGGCATGCACTTACTGCGTTGGCAGATCTAGTCCGCCACAGTGAAATGCCAGCAACGGAGTCCGTGCTCAACGACTATCCTGCAATTGTGGCCGATCGCGAGGCTGTCCTAGAGCTGATCTATACCGAATACGTACTTCGACAAGAACAAGGTATCGAGATTTCGGTTGATGATTGGATAACACGATTTCCACAACTGGCTCAGGATTTGCGAGAATTATTTCAGGTGCACGAATTGCTCAGCGACGATGGTCTCGCTCGACCGGAGTCTCGTCGAACGCACCGCGTCGTGGACAATGCCGATTCGCAGAATCTCGGCAAGATCGGAAAATGCGAACTGTTAGAAGAAATTGGCCGCGGCGGCATGGGAATAGTCTACCGCGCACGACAAGACGATTTGGATCGCGTCGTAGCACTGAAGACAATCAGTGGAAACTCTGACAATCATCGCTCCGCCCGCAAACGGTTTCGCACTGAGGCCGAAGCCGCAGCCCGCCTGACGCACCCGAATATCGTTCAAATTCACGATGTTGGTGACGATGGTGATATACCGTACTTCACTATGGAGTTCGTCCACGGCGGAAACTTGCGTGGCTTTCTCCGCGAACATCCCTTACGCGCGCGACCAGCAGCCGACCTCGTCGAATGTCTTGCACGGGCC
>JAGQPC010001094.1 GCA_020426925.1 Planctomycetales bacterium
GCTGCTGCTGCTCGATGAGCCGTTTGGACGACTCGATTCTCTGACTCGAATGGATTTGCAAGACGTGATTCTGGACGTCTTAGCTCGCGAAAAAATCACCACCATGATCATTACTCATGACGTCGATGAAGCGATGTACATGGCCGATCGAGTCTGCATGATGACGAACGGACCCGGCGCTCGTGTCGGGCAAATCTTGGAGCTACCGTTCGGTCGCCCTCGATCAAGAGACGAAGTTCTCGAACACCCAATGTACTACGACCTACGAGGGAACTTGATCTCATTCCTTGAGGATCAGGACGGTCACAGCCAAGAAGTCGGTGAGGCAACTGAGGTGTTCGACAGCACCGATCACGAAGTCACAGTTGAGGAGAGCTTTTGCACGCAGTCGATTATTACTCCAACGATGCAAAGCACATGTTGATGGCGTTGGCATGAACAGGCGCGGACAGCGAAAACGAATGGCGGAATATGCTTAAGTCACAACATCAATCAATCATACGGTCAGTCGCGGTCTGGAACCGCGATGTGGATCGAGACACGTTTTCTCTTTCGGACTCGATTGACGCTGAAGCAACACCTGATGTCGAAGACCTCGTCACATGTATTCAATCCGAAAAGAGCTGCGGCATACTGCATCAGGATTACGCCCCAATCGATAATCAGCCTGATGAAGAAGTCAGAGCTGCAATTGGGATTCCTGTAATCAAGTCGGGCAACGTGGAATCGGTCCTTGTGCTTACAGTTGAATGCTCGCCATCGATTGCAGGGGCTATCGAAGTTTGGGAACGAGACAGTGGACGTGATGAACTCGGTCTGCGAGGAGCGGTGTTCTCGAATCTGCGCCGATTTGCTGGTATCTCGCAATTCGTCAAATTTCCGCGAGGCTCAGGTTTACCAGGAAGATGTTGGGAAGATCGAGAAGTAAAGCTCGTCGACCGACTCGGCAGTTCGCTTGATTTCATGAGGGCGGCTGGTGCACGCGCAGCGGGACTCGATGTGGGAGCGGCACTGCCAATTATGGCTAGCGAACATAGCTTGAAGTCAGTGCTGCTGATTCTCTCATCGGACACAGCGCCTATCGCTCGAGCGTTTGAAGTGTGGGACGTAAATGAAGGTGACGAGTCGATTAGCCTTCGCACCCAAACGCATACTGACTGCCCAAATTTCGCTAAGTCCGCGAACGAACTGGCGTGCAGTCAGGGAGAAGGCATTGTCGGTGCTGCGTGGTCTTCCGGCCTTCCTGTGCTGTGTTCGAATTTTGCTGAAGTTGATCCCAAACGATCGATAGCTGCTGACGCGGACGGCATAACGTCCGGGGTTTCGCTTCCGATATTTGTCGGGGAGCGATTGAAGTCTGTTTTCGTAATGTTTAACTGAGAGGCACCTAGGGTGATAACCTATAACCAGAAGACGGTTGTTGTGATCGGCAACGGAATGGTTGGCCACCGCTTCTGCGAAAAGATGGTTGAATTTGACGCGGCGAAACAGTTTCGCATTGTCACGTTCTGCGAAGAACCTCGTGCGGCCTACGATCGCGTCGGGCTAACGTCCTTCTTCGCTCATCGAGATGCCGAAAAGCTAATGATTGCCCGATTGGATTGGTATCGCGACAACAGAATCGACATCCACATTGGCGATCGAGCGAGCGCAATCGACCGCAAAAACCAGATCGTTACATCCGAAAGAGGCACGACTATCGAGTATGACCACGTCGTTATGGCAACGGGGTCGTATCCATTTGTACCTCCGGTCGAGGGAATCAACCAAACTGGCGTCTTCGTCTATCGGACGATCGAAGATCTCCAAAGAATCATTGAATACGCGAAGCATTCAAAAACATGCGCAGTGATCGGAGGCGGTCTGCTTGGTTTGGAAGCCGCAAAGGCTGCATTCGATTTGGGGCTCGAAACTCATGTTATCGAGTTCGCTCCGAAGCTGATGCCTCGCCAGATTGACGAGGCCGGGTCAGCTGTCCTCGTGAAGAAAATCGAATCGCTTGGAGTAAAAGTTCACTTGAACAAAGCTACCGAACGCGTTACCGGAGACGGGCGCGTTACCGGAATGCGATTTACTGATGGCGAACAGCTCGACGTGGACATGATTATCGTGTCCGCAGGGATTCGCCCGCGGGACGACCTCGCGAGGGAAACCGGGCTCGAACTTGGGCAACGAGGCGGGATCGAAGTCAACAGTCGCCTCGAGACATCAGACCGCAATATCTACGCAATCGGTGAGTGCGCAAATCACAAAGGCATGGTCTACGGGCTTATCGCTCCCGGTTGGGAAATGGCCGAGATCGCTGCAGCGCAAATCTGTGGTGAAGACCGCAAGTTTGATGGGACGGACCTTTCGACGAAACTAAAGCTAATGGGAGTCGATGTTGCAAGCTTCGGTGATTACGAGTTGAGCGAACTGACATCTACCCATCTTGTGCACAATGATCCATTCGAAGGCGTGTACAAGAAGTTGCTGTTTAGCAAAGACGGCACAAAGTTGTTTGGCGGCATTCTCGTTGGTGATGCTGCGGACTACGGGATGCTGTCAGTTCTTGCAAAGTCCGATGAAAAGTTGCCCATGAAGCCCGCGGAATTGTTGGGCATGGGAGGATCGCTCCAGCTCGGTGTTGGCGACATGGGCGACTCGGCGCAAGTATGCTCCTGTAACAACGTTACTAAAGGTGACATCTGCAACGCAATTCGAGACAAAGAACTCACTACGCCTGGCCAAATCAAGTCTTGCACCAAGGCTGGCACCGGCTGCGGCGGATGCATGCCGCTGGTGACGGATATTCTCCATGCGGAGCTCAAGTCAGCTGGAATCGAAGTTACGAACCACCTGTGCGAACACATCCCGTACTCGCGGACGGAATTGTTCGCCATCGTCAAAGCCAAACAGCTAAGGTCATTTCGAGAAATTATTGACGATTGCGGACAAGGCAATGGATGCGAAAATTGTAAACCGGCCGTAGCTTCGATTCTCGCGACGCTCTACAACGATCACATCATGAATCCGGAGCATCAAACGCTCCAGGATACCAACGACCGTTTCTTGGCGAACACACAACGTGACGGTTCGTTTAGCGTGATCCCGCGAGTTGCCGGAGGCGAGATCACGCCTGATAAGCTGATCGTTCTTGGCGAAACCGCACGAGACTACGGACTCTATACAAAAATTACCGGCGGCCAGCGTGTCGATCTTTTTGGTGCACAACTGCAAGATCTCCCAAACATTTGGGAACGCTTGGTTGATGCCGGTTTCGAAAGCGGTCACGCGTATGGCAAAGCACTGCGTACAGTCAAGAGCTGCGTTGGCAGTACATGGTGTCGATACGGAGTTCAAGATTCTGTCGGCTTCGCGATCCAAATTGAAAATAGATACAAGGGCTTGCGAGCTCCGCACAAACTAAAGTCTGCCGTGTCCGGATGTGTTCGCGAGTGTGCTGAAGCTCAAAGCAAAGATTTTGGATTGGTAGCGACGGATAACGGCTACAACCTCTACTTGTGCGGCAATGGTGGAGCAAATCCTCGACATGGTGATTTGGTAGCGACAGATATTTCGCCAGAGCTGGCCATCACGTACATCGATCGATTCTTGATGTACTACTGTATGACAGCTGACAAATTGACACGGACTTCGGTCTGGGTCGAGAAGCTGGAAGGTGGGATAGACCACGTCAAGGAAGTCATCATTGATGACAAACTCGACATCTGCTCAGAACTCGAGGCGATGATGCAGTACGTCGTCGACACGTACAGATGCGAGTGGAAAGAAACTATCAACGATCCTGAAAAACGCAAATGGTTTAGGCAATTCGTCAATACGGACGAAACCGAACCGGTGATCGAAATCGTCAGCGAACGAGGGCAAACTCGCCCAGGCAATTGGCCGTCCGAAGCCGTGTCAATCGAACAGATACGAATGCTGGACGGCAGAACGCTCGGCGAGCACGAAGCGGAACAGCTTAAATCGACCGAGTGGATTCGCGTCGGGATGGTTGAGGATTTCCCAATCGACGGTGGCGCGACAATCAAATATGGCAAGGTTCAAATCGCAGTGTTTAACTTTGCCAGTCGCGGCGAGTGGTACGCATGCCAACAAATGTGCCCTCACAAGAAAGCGTTTGTGTTGTCTCGCGGCATACTCGGCGACTCTGAATCCGAACCAAAAGTCGCTTGCCCGCTGCACAAAAAGAACTTTTCGCTTGAGACTGGCAACTGCATCTCCGGCGATGATTATTCAGTGAGAGTGTTTCCGGTCAAGGTTGAAGACGGTTTCGTATTTTTAGACCTGCCGCCAACACCCGTCCTCGACAAACTGTTGGCGACCGAAATTGGTTGCAAACTGGCAACAGCCTGCACTGCGGATCCCGTGCAAGTTGGTGAAGAAGTGCAAGCGTGAGGCTGGCGTTTTCAATCAGGTCAACCGATGAATCACATCAATGAACAGGCGGAATGATGTCGGATGCGACTTTTCGAAACTCTGTTCTTGCCGCTGTTGCCGTTGGAGCAATTGCGGTCTTGCTGGCTGTGGTGGGCTGGACCGTATTCGAGTTTGATCCCGCGCTTGTCGTGTACGCACAAGCGCTTATCGTTTCGCTGTCGTTGACCGTTTATAGGTTTTCGATTTGGTTGCATCGACCTCCAACGCTTGTGCTCTTTCGTCGATCCATTCAAATGGCGAAACGGTCAAACTACGTGTCGCTCGGCAAACACTTAATCTTCCGATGTGCTGAATACTTCGCCCTAAACAGATTTGTATGGAAGCGAGCTCGGAATCGCTGGGCTGCACACTGGCCGATCGCAATTGGGTGCGTCATGGCAATGGCAATTGTCGTTCCGCTCATCTTTGGATGGGTCTGGTTTGAGACGCCCGCCAGTGATCTTCATAGCTACAACGTCATGGTGTTTGGGATGCATGTTCGCACGATCCCAATCGATGGCATAGAAGCGTTCCTTATGTTCCACGGACTCGTCTGGGCATCATTCCCTGTGATTGTGGGAACTTCCTTTGCGATGCTTAGGAGAATGGGCGATCGTGGCGATCGTGCAACGCAGACATTCGGGAATGATCTTGTCCCGCTGTTGCTGTTACAAGCAATCTCGATATCAGGGCTATTGATGACGCTAAGTTATTCGTATTTCGCTGGAGTGTGGCATCGACCGCTTACAATTTTTCACTGTGTCGTAGTTGTTGGAACAGTGCTTTGGTTGCCCTTTAGCAAGCTGTTCCACATCCCGCAAAGGTCTCTCAAGTTGGCGCAGATGATTTACGAACACGAATCGGTAAAGGACGGCAGGGCTAACTGCATGAGATGCGGGAATACGTTCGCAGATCAAGCACAGATAACCGACCTCATCGAGATAGAGCAGCGACTTGGTTATCGCTACGCGTTAGAAGACGGAACACACTACCAATCGGTTTGCCCGCCGTGCAGAAGAGCAACGATGGTTTTAGCGCAAAGCAAACGTTGGCGTAACGCTTGTTCGCAGAAGCACGCGGAACAACAGACAGTTTAGTAGTTGCACGATGGCCCGCGAACCAAACAACCTGATAGAAACGATCGACCGTTGGGGGCCTCATTTGGCCTACAACAACACTCCGTCTAGCGATGTGACGGTCCAGCCAGACAAACTCGTTGACACGCATTGTTGTTTCTGCGGTCAGCAATGCGGGATCAGTTTGA
>JAGQPC010001095.1 GCA_020426925.1 Planctomycetales bacterium
AATTCGACGACCGTTCGAACCTTTGATTCGATTGTTTGTCCGCACGCTTCCACAGAATTTGGATTCAAAATTCCTGACGACGTTTTGGTGAAAACGACTTTTGTCGGACCAATTGTTCGTGAGCCAAAACCCGCAGAGACTCTTGCACTGAAGGACAAGTATGCCATCCGCGACGATTCCTTTGTATTGATTTCTACTTGCGGCGGAGGTGGATTTCGTGCCGACGCGGAATTCATGTTGGAGTCGATGACAAAGGCCGATTCGGCAATCAGAGCGGTGATTGGAGACATCGACCATCTGTTTTTCCTGGGACCGAGATACACAGGCACGGTCGACACACGCAGTCCAATGCGGATTGAGAATTCCGAATCTCAGCTCGCAAGTCTGTTTCCACTGTGTGACCTGGTAGTTGCGGCGGCCGGTTTTAACACCGTCAACGAACTTCTCGCCGCGAAGACGCCAGCTGTCTTTTTGCCAGGAACGCGGAGGTATGATGATCAGGCAGAGCGAGTCTTGGCGCTAGAAAAGCACGGACTTGCGCGAGTCATGGTCGACCGCGACAGTGATTCCGTCTCCAAGAGCATCGCGGATTTTTGTGCGTCGCGGGAATCGATTGGGCAGATACGGCACTCTCTTGTTACCAGTGGATTTCAACCCGGAAACCGAATGGCAGCGGATGTGATTCTCACAACGACCAAATAATGAACGCGTCTGCCTCCATCCACGCGGCCGCGAGCGACTTTGCAGCGTCATTGGGAATGACCGTTGAGCAGTGTCATGTTCTTGACTCACGCACTCCGGAACGGACGACGACCAAGTGTGATCTAACGGGTTTCGGTAAACGCCGAACCATCGTTGCGAAACACTATGGTGATCGGTCGATTCGTCCAGTCGCTGAGGCGATGCAGTACGTCCAAGACGGGATCGATGCACTTAAGCTAAAGGTGTTGAGGATCCCACGGCTACTGCGAGTCGACAAATTGCATTCCGTCGTGATTCAAGAATTCGCAGCCGGTGTGGCGTTTGCTGCGTTGCCTAATTCTGATGATTTCCTAAACGCGAGCTACTTGGCTGGTGAGGCGCTCGCGGAGCTGCACTCAATTCCGATTTGGCCTGGTCGCGTGATGACTTTGCGAGATGACGTGCGAGATCTCATTCGGCCTGAACCTTCGCAAATTGCGAAAAAGTTCCCGCGATTTGCCGAAACGCTCGATCAGTGGAACGCCTTTATGCAACACGCGATTTTCTCGCACGAGTTCGTTCCTGCCGTGATACACCGCGATTTTCATCTCAGGCAATGCTTTGTGCTTGGCAACACGATGGAGGTGATTGATTGGGATGATGCAGTTGTTGGAGACCCTGCGTTCGACGTTGGATACCTGATTTCTTACCTAAAGTCGCACATGTCCGACACATTCGCGGAGAAGGCGATTCATGAATTTGCCAAAGGCTATTCGGTTCGTGGTGACACTTCGGTTTTTTCTCGCGTCCGGATCTACCGAGCTTTCAATCTGGTCCGACGATCAGCACGACGACTCCGTTTGAGGGACGCGAATTGGGAATCTCAAGTGCGTGAAATGCTGACCAACTTGCAAGCAGAACTCGACATTCGCGGCTATTTCGGATTCGCGCCGCTGGATTCTTAAAAAAAGTGGCGGACATCGTATGTGAAGTGTACTTGAGCGTACGTAGCAGGAACTTCACGGCAACTTAACACTTTCGATGGCGAATCGATATGGAGCATTACGATATGATCGCTTCGAATCAGCGCGGCGGTCTGCGTGTGCTTCTGTACTCTCACGACACAGTTGGCCTCGGCCACACAAGGCGAAATCAATCGATCGCTCATTGTCTTGCAGAGCATCTTGACGACCCATCAATTCTGATGGTTACTGGTGCGAGAGAGAGTACGCTTTTTGACGTGCCTGAATGTGTCGACTATGTCACGGTCCCGTCACTCAAGAAAGTAAACGGTGAATACGTACCTCGTCGGTGCAAGCTGGACACGACGCAACTAATCGCAATTCGCAGTGAACTGCTGCTTTCTGTCGTTCAGTCGTTTCAGCCGCACGCGTTGATTGTCGACAAAGTGCCGAGCGGAGTTTGCGGAGAGCTTGGACCTGCTTTGCGGTACCTGAAAGACGCCGGGTCTACGAAATGTATTCTCGGACTCCGAGACATCCTTGATGATGCGGCAACGGTCAGAACCGAATGGCGATCGAGCGATTACGACCGCTGGATCGATGACCATTACGACGCAGTGTGGATCTACGGCGATCGCCGCACCTACGATCACAGTGTCGAGTATGGTTATTCAGCCAGTGTAGAGAAAAAGCTTCACTACATCGGTTACCTCGACAAGACGTACGGTGGTCAAAAGTGCGACTCGCGCCAGCCGATATCTTTGCCCTCCAATCGAAAAACAGTTGTCTGTACTGTTGGAGGTGGAGAAGACGGGGCGCTAATCGCGCAGGCATTTGCCGCGACCGACTTTCCGTCCGACTATATTGGGATCATCGTGACAGGCCCCTACATGCCGCCAAGTTGTGTTCGCGAGATTAATCGGCTGGCCGAGGGGAATTCTCGCCTGAAGGTCGTTGAATTCTTGAGCGAGCCAGAGAATCTGATCAATCGGGCAGACGCTGTCGTCTCGATGTGCGGCTACAACACAGCGTGTGAGATACTTGCGTTGCGCAAACCCGCGCTTATTGTGCCTCGCGTGCAACCGAGAACAGAGCAGCTCATCCGAGCACTTCGCTTGCAAGAGCGAGGTCTGATCACGATGAAGCACCCGCATGACTTTGATTCGGCAACGGTTGCTAAGTGGTTACGAAGTTCGCCGCAGCCACCGACGGCTGTGCACCGCTACCTCGACTTAAACGGGATGACGAGATTGCCGACGGCACTCTTGCAGCTGATGCAGCCGCCGCGTGCTTACACGCGATCCAACGTTCGATTGCACGAGATTCAAAGGCAGTCACCGTGAAAATACTCTACTTGAATTCGGATCTGGGGATTCCTTTGCTTGGAACCAAGGGAGCTGCTGTCCATGTTCGCGCGATGGCATCTGCCTTGCAAGACGCAGGTAACAACGTCGTCGTCGTTACACCCAGCTTGACGAAATCGCCGTGGGATACGGCTGAAGAATTCTCCGTAAAGACCGTTCACATTCCAGTAAACGATCAAGTGAAGAACGTGGGGTTGTCACTGAAAGGGTACGACCAGTCTCTCGGTATCGTTGCACCGTCTTTGTCGGGTGAGATACGACGCATCGTCTACAATGAGCAACTGACGCACAATCTCTTGCGTAAATTTGAAAAAGATCCTCCGGACTTCATCTACGAGCGTGTTTCGTTGTATGGAACTGCAGGCCTCAGTTTGGCAAGTGCGATCAACCGTCCGTTGATCCTGGAGTTGAACGCGCCGCTTTCGTTGGAGCAGGCGAAGTATCGGAAAACGGGCCTTGGCCAACTTGCAACCGAGGCAGAACGTCATCTGCTTACGGCGGCGGACGCTGTGTGTGTGGTCTCGGACGTACTTGCCGAATTCGTTGAGTCTCTTGGTGTCAGCGAAAATCGAATTCACACGATTCCAAATGGAGTCGACGTGACGCGGTTTCATGAGAAAACCGACACCAGGAAATCAAACAGCGGCCAAAGACTCACACTCGGTTTTGTAGGTGGTCTACGTCCTTGGCATGGTGTCGAAGACTTGCCGGATCTGCTGGCTCGCTTGACGCTGGACTACCCGGATCTCTTCCTGCTGATTGTCGGCGATGGCCCGCAACGAGAAACGCTGATGCGGGAATGTGCTATTCGAGGCTTGACAAACCGAGTAAAGATAACAGGGGCGGTCGAGCATTCTAGAATCCCTGAGTTAATCCATTCTATGGACGTTGCTCTTGCACCGTACCGCGAGCTTGATCACGCCTTCTATTTTTCGCCACTGAAGGTGTTTGAGTACATGGCGTCCGGAGTACCAGTCGTGGCGCCGGCACTCGGGCAAATCAAAGATGTTGTCCAGCACCAACGAACAGGCTTGCTGTACGAAC
>JAGQPC010001096.1 GCA_020426925.1 Planctomycetales bacterium
CGACGGAACGACGATATCCATTGGCGACGGAACGAACGAAGTTCTGTTCGAGTTCGAAGACAGTGTTCTCAACAACGGCATCAGCCCCAACCACGTTGCGGTGCCGTATACGAACCGACAATCTGGCGCGACCGTTGCGAATACTTTGGCGTCAGTAATTAACAGCTTGGTTGTGCAACGAGAAATCCAAGTTCGAGCGGATTCACCGTTTGGAAGCAACCGCATCGATTTGTTCGGAAACGCAGTCGTTAACCCGAATACGGGTGCTCGAACCGGCATCATCACAGAGCCAAGCGACACGATCGCGACAGCGATCGCAAGCGACGTCGGCGTTGATGGTGGTCAACGGTTCACGGCAATTGGAACGATCGGCGACAACACCGAAATCGGAGCCGGCTTGGACGTAGATATCATCGGTTTCACGCTCAACGCAGGCGACAGAGTTTCGATCGATGTGGACTCGTTGGACGCCCCCGTCGATACGATGCTCAACCTGTATGATGCAACTGGTCGCTTGCTTGCCGCCAGCGATGACGATGCTGGACCGGGCGAGCAAATGACGTTGGAACCGTTTATCAGCTTCACTGCAACCGCCGCGGGTGAGTACTTCGTTGGCGTCAGCGGTTTCAGCAATCGGGATTACGATCCGAACGTGATCGGCAGTGGAATCGCGGTCCAGAATCTGGGCGATTACCAAATCGAGATCGTCGTCGGTGGTACGGAAGAGATTCTCGAAGTCCTCGTGAACGAACATCGAGGCGACACGAATCCATTCCGAGACCAGGGCCAAATCATTATCGATTCAGCCCGCATCACGAATTCGGCTGGATTCGGCATCTCGATCGACGAAGGACCACGCGACGCGGCAGATCAGGCTCCACACCCAGGTACGCCGCGAGTTCTGTTTAATCGCAATGAAGAACGTCTGTACACAGGTGTTACCGTCAAGAATAACGTTGTTGCATTCAACCGAGATGGTGCGATTCGGTACAGCGGCACGCCAACCGCCCAAGGTGTTCCAGCCGCCGCCGTTCCGTTCGGCCGTATCGTGAACAACACGCTGGTCGGTGGAAAGTCGCAAGTCGTTGGAGGCGTTCGCGACACCAGTCCATTAGGTACTGGCATACTGGTCGAGGAAAACTCAAGTCCAACGATACTCAACAACATCATTACGAACTTTGAAGTTGGCATCAACGTTGACGCAACCTCACGTTCCACGGTCATTGGTGCAACGCTGTACAAGGACAATTTGGCCAACTCAACAAACGGACTCGGCCAAACCGCGATCTTGCTACAGTCGAACGATCCACTGTTCGTCAACGGTGAAACGGGCAACTTCTATCTCGCTGTCGATTCGAAGGCAATCGATAGCTCGATTAACTCGGTTGCCGACCGCAGCAACTACTCGAACCTGACGTCGAAACTGGGAAGCCCGGTCTCGCCGATTTTAGCTCCGGACTACGACATAACTGGACTCCTTCGCGTTGATGACCCGCGAGTCGACACACCCGCTGGTCAAGGCGAAAACGTGTTTAAAGACCGTGGAGCGATTGACCGTGCCGACTTCATCGGCCCACAAGCTGTCTTGTTGAAGCCGCAAGATAACGACACCGATGGAAAAGATCAGAATCCTGGCGCGAACATCGTTCAAGTCAACAACCCTGTTCTGACGTCGTTCCAAATCCAGCTTCAAGACGGAATCACCGAACAAGTCCAAACGCAACGTGGTTCTGGCATTGATGAACTGACGGTCGTTAGCGACGCCGTCAAGCTGCTCCGAAACGGCAGGTTGCTAACGGAAGGCATTGACTACCTGTTCAGCTATGACGTATCGAATCGTGTGATTCAATTGACTCCGTTGGCTGGAATCTGGCAGCCAGGACGCGTCTACGAAATCGAAATCAACAATTCCGAAGACGGCGGAATTCGTGACAACGCGAGCAACCTGCTGCAACCAAACAACCAGTTGGGAACAACTCGCTTCACGATCTCGATCGGGGGCGAAGCCCAAGACTTTGGCGACGCACCGGCTGAATACCCAACGACGCTGCTCAACAATGGAGCAAGTCACGTTATTCAGTCCAGCGTATTCTTGGGTGCGTCGGTTGATCGCGAATCAGATGGCCAACCTTCTGCTGACGCGTCTGCAGATACGGACGATGGCGTAACATTCGTTTCACCACTTGTGCCTGGCAGAACGTCAGAGATCCAAGTGACAGCTTCGAAAGCTGGAAAGTTGAACGCCTGGATCGACTTCAATATGGATGGCGACTGGAACGATGGTGGGGAACAGGTCCTCACCAACGCCGACACCGTTGGCGGAGTCAACACGTATAACATTTCCGTTCCGCTAGGAACGACGTTTGAGACAACGTTCGCTCGGTTCCGCTTCAACACTGAAGGTGGACTGAGCCCAACCGGATTAGCGTTAGACGGCGAAGTCGAAGACTACCAAGTCGACATCGTAAGCGCGACTCCGTGGCAAAATCAGAGCGAGCCGATGGACGTCACCGCCGATGGTCACATCGTTCCGATGGATGTGCTGCGGATTATTAACCAACTAAACAATCGCACGATCGTTTCAGAAACTGGCAAACTTCCGAATCCACCTGCGGCCCCAAACACTCCTGATTTAATTGGTTATCTCGACGTTGACGGTGACGGATTCGTTTCGCCTCGCGATGCTCTGCTAGTCATTAACTACTTGAATTCACAGCGAGATCAAGCGGAAGGCGAACGCGATCCAATGGCCGCTCAAGCCGTGTTTGTTGGCGAGCCCGTAAATGCTCCCGATGTCATCGCGGCACTTAACTTCTCGGATTCGCAGCGTTCCGTTAGCGTGCGTGATGTGTTGCAAATTCACAACGCACAATTCGATTCGCGAGCAACCGAATTGAGTGATTCTGCCATTGAATCGCTCTTTGATGATGAGGCCTCCAACTACGACGTTCAGAACATTGAGGAAGATTGGCTTTCGGATGCTTATCAGGAGCGCAACACGTCTATGTAAGTTTACGTGGTGAGTGATTATAGGGATTAGTCGTTCGTATCGAGCGGCAAGTTCGGTAGACTCGCCGTGCAATTAGTTTTCGAAATTGAAACTCGAATCATACTGAGACCTGGTTCGGCCAGATGGCCTGCAACGATCAGGGTTTTCTGTTGGTTCAGCTGGAATAAGTACGTACGGAAATCTCTAAGGTCTGGAACAAACGAAAGAGCATCGAGTTACCCATGATGAAGACCTCGAAATTCATGCAACGGTCACGCAACAAGAGCACAATGAAGCGACACAAACGATTTTCGCCCTCTCTACGTCTACACGAACAGCTTGAAGAACGTCGCTTACTGTCGGTGTCGCCTTGGCACAATACAGAAAATCCAGTCGACGTTAACCGCGATGGTGTGTTGTCACCATTTGACGCTTTGGCTGGAATCAACGAATTGAATTTCGGGGGAGCACGCCAACTTAACGACAACGCGGTCGTTCGAAACTCGTACGCGTTCGACGTCAACAACGATGGCTACTTGTCGTCGATTGACGTTTTGCGAACGATCAACGCGATGAACGCAGAAGGCGAGAATCACACGCTGCTGAAGATTCGCGTTCAGCCAGAAGATGCCGAAGGCAATGCAATCGACACCATCGGAGTAGGTGAAGGTTTCAATTTGTCGGTCTATGTCCAAGATCTGGCCGGTCGCGATGTATCCGAGAGCGGTGTTTTCGCTGCTTACTTGGATGTCATGTTCGACACGACTCTCGCCTCGGTAGCAGGAGACATCTCTTACGGGCCAGACTATCAAAACGGAAAAACAGGAAGCGTTGTGGCAGAAGGCTTGGACGAAGTCGGTGCATTCGATGGTTTCAATCCGCTTGGAACCGACGAGCTACTTCTGTTTACCGTGCCAATGACAGGTGCAGCAGCAGGTACGGTGACGTTCGATGCCGATCCTGCTGACATCTTCCCGGCACACGAGTCGTTGCTGTTCGGTGTGCTCGACGGCCAGTCAGACGGAGCCGTGTTGCCAGAAGACATCGAATACGTCGATGCAACGATCCAGATCGGATCCAACACTGGACCAACCGCAGTCAACGACGCGTACGTAGTTGACCAAGACTTGACTCTTGCGGTAAATGTCGCTGACGGCGTGCTAAGCAACGACACCGACCCGAACAACGATATGCTGACCGCATCGCTGATCGACGATGTCACCAACGGAACGCTTGCACTCGAAAGCGATGGTTCATTTACGTACACGCCAACTCCAGGATTCACCGGCACCGACAGCTTCACGTACGTGGCCA
>JAGQPC010001097.1 GCA_020426925.1 Planctomycetales bacterium
TCGCCATCGCCGCCCCGAATGACATCATTACCATCGCCGCCATAGATCCAGTCATTGCCCCAGTTGCCGTTCAATTGGTCGTGCCCGTCATCGCCGTAGATCCAGTCGAATCCTCCGTTGCCCTTGATGGTGTCATTATCGCCACCGCCGCGGAGAACGTCGTCGCCATCGTTTCCGAAAATCGTATCGTTGCCTTCACCGCCAAAGACGGTATCTACATCTCCTCCTCCGCGGATCCAGTCGTTTCCAATTCCGCCTTCGATCCGATCACGCCCTTTTCCTCCGCTCAGTTCATCAGCAAATCTGCTCCCCTTGAGAATGTCGTTGCCATTTTCACCGTAGACGAAAAATCGCCCGACGCCATTCTCAGCCGAGATTGTATCGTCTCCATTGCCACCGTGGATGACGAATACTTCATTTGGCAGTTGGCTAAGCACATCTACGTTATCGTTTCCATTGCAAGCATCGATAACGACTGCGTTTATGTCGGCCGCATGATAGTACGCAGTGTGACTAGATGATCCACTGCTGCCAGTCACTCGCAAGTAGTTCCGTCCCCAGACGCCGAACATTGATTCAATTATGATTCTGTCAGCACCATCGGTTCCCTGAACTGTCAATATGCCGCCGGAGACGTAACTCGTGAATGTATTGCCGCAACTGACTTGCTGAGACTTAAAGACACGGACTTCTGTATCATCTTGTTCTGTGTCGATCCCCACAAGTGTTGAAAGTTCGAGTTCAGGATTTTCTTGAATCGCTTTCGACAAACTAGCCGCGTCTAGAAGGTAGTACTCCGATGTTCCCGTCGATTCGCCTCCGGTACTAACCTCCACGGTGACCTTTCCGGTACCGGTTGGTCGTGGCGGCCTCGATAATGGACCATCCGACTTAATGTAGCACCCACTGCTTGGTTCTGTCGTGGGTGCAGTCGTTGCAAATCCAAGGTCACCAGCGAAGAGCTCGCGTTTCTCAAGCGACTCAAGGTTGCTCAAACGAGTGTTTCGGCGACGAGTTAGTTTTGTGCTTTTGTAGGCCATCGTAGTTGCTCCGTTTGGCGTGATCTTCGGTGTTGTCGCGGGAACGATTCCCGTCACACCATGAATTACGCCAGTTGACGGAACGGCGCACGCGACTGCGATTCTGTCTAGTGGGCTTTTTTTGATTTTTATGAAATGTGGCCAAAGCCCCGCGAGGTTAGCCCAATAGTCGGAGACGTGCAGAAAGTTTCAGAGTAATCGCGCGCGGCTCGCGTCTCGTTGGCGTAATTACTTGTGTGACCAGAGCAAATACGGCAACAAGGGAGTAAAGCGCGTGAAAGCCGCTACTTGGATGCATGGCAACACCGATGCGTCCTTCGAGATGGCTTTAGTAGTCGAGCATCCAAAGAGGCTGGTCATCATTTAGATGTCGCCCAAGAACTACAGTCCGAGTCCGTGTGTACAGTCACAGGGACGAGCGCCGCCTGGCGACTGGTTTGAGCGAGAATTGTTTGACACCGACGCTTCGCCGGCGATGAAAACGCACACGTGATCGCCTGTTATGGGGCGATTAGCTCGTGGCCACGGAAAGTTCAAATAGGCGAAGGTAATGGAATCGAATGACAAACATGAATTAGGACTGGGATGTATCTTCCCAATAATGCGCCTGCCGTTTGTCATCAGCATTCACTACTACATCATCGGGAATCTCTTGGTAAGTGTGACTACCAATAGTTTTCCGTACGTCTATGCGACCGACGCGGAGTTCGAAAACTTCGTAAGAACTGACAGCGAACGTACCCGCCATCTTCGGATTCGCGTGAACTACCACTACTACGTTGGAGACCAAAAATATACTGGAAACCAATTTCGTTTCGGTGTTGGCCGAACGAGAGAAGCAAGCCCATCGTGGAAGGATCCGGAAGAGTTCCCACTAAAGGTGTTTTACAACCCGGCGTGCCCAAAAGAATCAGCGCTTCCGCAGGGGCTTCACCTGGAGCGAGCATACCGCTCGTCTTTTTCGTTGCCTTCTATGGAACGGTTCTAGCTGTAT
>JAGQPC010001098.1 GCA_020426925.1 Planctomycetales bacterium
GCCCCCGCGGCCTGGTGCTGGTGCCCACCCGCGAGCTGGTCAATGACGAAGTCACGATACGACTTGTCCGAGTTCAACGCGTCGATCACGTAGTCGCGGTAGTAGTACGCGTTCTCACGATCACGGTTCACTTCGAAACCTGTCGATTCGCCGAATCTCGCAACGTCTAGCCAGTGCCTAGCCCATCGCTCGCCATAATGATGACTTTCCAGCACGTCGTCGATGACTCGATCAAACGCATCGGCAGACGGATCATTCAAGAACGCCGACACTTGTTCTTCCGTGGGCGGCAGTCCGTGCATGTCCAAATAGACGCGGCGAATTAACGAGACTCGATCAGCCGTTTGGGAAAAATCGAGCCCGGAGGCTCGCAACTTGCGCAGCACAAACGCATCGATTGGAGTCTTGCACCGAACATCGTCCACGTCAGGTGGCACAGAATTGACAACTGGCTGAAACGACCAATGGTCCGTCTTCAATTCCACATCGGCATGACCAGCGTCAGAATCGGGCCATTCCGCTCCGCTATCGATCCAGCGTTTGACGACGTCGGTTTCAGCCTGAGTCAGCCGGCGTCCATCACCGTCCGGTGGCATCACGATGTCGTCGGTGTGAAGTCCTGCAACGAACTGATAGAGCGGACTGTTCGCCGCGTCACCTTTAACGATCGGTGGATCACCAAAGTCCGCAGCGTTTAATCCAGAATCGCGAAAATCAAGTCGATAGTTGCTTTCTTGCAGCTTTGGTCCGTGGCACCGATAGCAATGTTGCTCGAAGATCGGTTTCACGTCGGCCGCGAAATTTACGGTGTCGTCCGCTGCGCACGTAGCCAATAGACTTGTCGCGACCAACGTGCCAAATCCCCAAATCAAGACAATACTATTTCGCATCGTGGTACTCATCTATGAGTCGTATCACACCGGTTCGAATTTTCGATCGTGATCGTGCCGCAAACGATATGTTTGTCAGATGCCTGGCTAATTGCAATAGTTGCGCGATCAGATTGCAACCAGATCCGGCGTTGCGCTCGTGCGACGCGGAAAAAAAGACAAAAGAAATCCGGGCGAGCGGCAGTCATACGGTCGACTCACGAGGCATTTGGGACGCCCAGCATGCCTGACTGAGAGCATGCGTTTGCGAGCTCATCTGCAAATCGCTTGTTGAATACTCGAGACCAGTTCATTGCCACCAAATGGCTTTTGGAAGCATTTTATCACGCCTTTCTCTTGGGCTTCAGCGATCATCCTCGCATCACCGTGACCGGTGATCATGAAAACAGGAAATTCTCCGCGCCCGGGAATTCGATCCAGCAATTGAAGGCCTGTCATCCCAGGCAATCTCTCATCCAGCACTAGACAGCAGCACTTCGATGCATCGAAAGTGTCGAGAAACTCCTGCGGTGTTGCAAAAGTCTGTGTTGGAATTCCGTGGACATTAAGCAACGTCGAAAGAGCTTCGCGGACTCCTGCATTGTCGTCAACGACACAGACGAAGGATTCATAGCTGCTGGACATACTACTGCCCTTTATAGCTTGGCAATGTAAACCTGCATGTTACTCCGTCATGTAGATCGGTCTCTATAGCAATCCGACCGCCGTGCGCTTCGACGATCGTGCGACAGATCGCCAGCCCCATACCCATCCCTTTTGATTTCGTTGAATAGAACGCATCAAACACCTTGGCGGCGACCTCCTCGGTCATGCCGGCGCCAAAGTCGCGCACCGTCATTTCCACAAAATCCTCGTCTCCAGTTTTAGCACAAATCTCAACGACGCGCCGCGCGGTGGCGCATTCACTGATAGCGTCGACGGAATTGTGAATCAAGTTGACGAGCACCTGTTCGATCTGTACGGCGTCCACGTAAACTTCGCCGATAGAATCTGGCATTTGAATGTTGACAGCGATGTCGCGTTCCCTCAATTCAGAACCGAGGAGTGAAAGGACGTCATCAAACAGGTCTTCGACGCGGCATGCTGTCTGCGTAAACTCCTCCTTACCAATGAACTTTCGGATTCGATCGACAATAGAACCAGCTCTTAGCGATTGCTCGGAGAGACTCCTGAGCATCGGTAACAAACTCGTCGCGTCGGGAGGATCTGAAGTCAGCTTGACAAGGCATGCATCCGAAAACATCGAGATTGCCGCAAGGGGCTGGTTCAGCTCATGCGCAAACCCCGTCGCCATTTCGCCAACCGTCGCGACACGACTTGTGTGAGCCAACAGTTTCTGATGTCGGCGAGATGCTTCTTCACTCTCCCGTAGTGCGTCTTCCACCTTCCTGCGTTCGGTGATGTCCCGGGCAACCGCCAGCATGTACTCCTGATTCTCGAACACTCTCATCGACACGGCGACTTCTACCGGAAAAGTACTCCCATCCTTTCGACGATGTATCCCTTGAATGACCGTTCCTTCCTGCGTTCTCAATTGCTGGACAAATGCGGGGAAGTGCTCCAATTGTACCTGCGTTGATTCCGCGACAGCGTGAACCTGCAGCGTCAGAAGTTCCTCGCGGGAATAGCCGAGAGTACGAGCAGCCGTTGTGTTGACGTCGATGAAACTCCCCGACTTCGGGACAATTACATAGATGGCTTCTCCCGCCTGGTCGAGAATGTCCCGGAATCGTTTTACTAGCAAATTGTTTTGATGACGTTCGGTGACATCCTGCCCTGTCGCGAAGAACCGGTTCTTCGCGAGGTCCGGGATACCGCTCCAGGTAACGTGCCGCTCGGAACCGTCCTTGCACACCATGCGGATTTGAAAGTCGGTCGTTGATTCACCCATCGCCAAACGTTTAACTTCTGCAATCAACCGCACATGGTCGTCGGGATGAACAAAGACGAGATATGGTTGTTCAAAAAACTCATCTCGCGTGTAACCGAGCATCGCCTCACAAGCCGTATTCACTTCTTCTAAGAATCCATCAAACCCAACGATAGTCATCAAGGTAAGAGGCTGCGTAAAGAATCGCTCCAGATCTTGTTGCGTCTGCCGAAGCTCCGTCACATCCAACGCGACTCCCAATACTGATGGTTTGCCGTCAAACTCAATCAGGCAACCACCATAGTCTATCCACCGCTCCTCACCGCTCTTGGTGAGCAACTTGATTTCATAACGGCTGTCGACCTCTTTACCTTCTTGGCGGGCCATACTTCGCGTGTAAACCAGTTCACGGTAGTCTGGATGGACGTAGTCGAGAAAGTCCATCTCCATCAACTCGTCGTGAGAGTATCCTAAGTAGGCCGTGAACTCCGGATTCACATAGGCATGGCCGGTTCCTTGGAAGATCGCCACCAAAGCAGGACTCGACTCGGTGAGGCTACGAAACATCGACTCGCTTGCACGCAATGCATCTTCCGCGAGCTTACGTTCGGTGATGTCCGTGCGTACACCGACGATGCCACCCTCACCTGTCTTCCGCTCTGAGACTTGGAGCCAACGGCCGTTCCCCAACTGCTGGCAATAGACACCATCGGGATTTTGGTGTTGCTCGACACGTTCGCGAACCCACTCTTCTTCGCGCCCAACAGCGCCAGCAATCTGGCCTCGATAAGCTGATACGCGAATGTGCTCCTCAAACTTCGCCCCTGGGACCAGCAAATCACCGCTGATGTCGTAGAACACTTTGTACTTGCTGTTGCAAATCACCAGACGATCGTCGGCGTCGTATAACGCAAACCCCTCAGTGAGACTCTCAATCGCTTCAATCAGTTGTTTGCGTGACCGAAGTGCTTCAGCGCGCAATTTCTCCGCTTGCTGTGCTGCGAGCTCGCGTTCAGCTTCGGCACGATTGCGTTCTAGTTCGGTTGCTGCTCGCTTTGCAAAGATCTGCAGCAGAGTCCGCAGATCAGCGTGGTCTACGATCGGTTGTGTATCAATGGCAGCCAAGATGCCGACCGTTTTCCCCGTCGTTCCAACAAGAAAAGTTCCGATGTACGCTTCGGCGCCCATTTGTGCCAGTAAGTCGTCTTCAGGGAAGGACTCCTGAACACCTGACGGATAGATACAGGTCGATCGCCTAGCAACATTTTGGCAGGGTGTTCCAGCGAGGGCGTATTCGAAGTTCTCACCATGTTCGCCATTCAGCCACACACTGAGCGTTCTAGCGTGATCAAGTTCATCACCAATCAACTCAGCAACCAGCACATAACGAATCCCAATGGCTGCGGCCAAATGCTCAACTAAGGAACGATAAAAGTCGTCACCGGTAGCCCGCGCTATGCCTTCCACGACCGATCGCAAGCCGCCTTCCGCACGTTTGCGTCGAGTTACGTCGCGTACGTTGACGGTCAAGCCGACGACCTCGCCATCAACGGTCCTGGGCATCACCCGTGACTCGTAGAAGATCTTTGTCCCATCTGGAGCGTCATAATCGGTCTCGTAGTCGGCAATATTTTGAGATTCGAGCACTCCTTCTAAGATCGTTTTGATCTCCGAGCTTCGATTGGTGGGAACATGCAAATACAGAGGCGTACCGATCAGTTCCTCGACTGGCATCCCCTGTAACGAGAAGTTGCAGAACTGAATGTTTAAGTCGCAGTCGAGTGTTAAAACGTGATCTGCCGAGTGCTGCGTCAAAGAACGCCAGCGCTCCTCCGATTCGCGAAGTGCCGTGCTAGCCTCCCGCGATGCCTCCTCGGCAAGTCGCCTGGATGTAATGTCCTCGACGATGACCGAGTGGTGTGCTGTGTGCTTTTCAGACTCGCCAATTGGCGAGACAGTTAGTTTCACCCAGACGATCGACTCGTCTTTGTGGATGAGTCGCTTTTGCGTGGTGAAATCGGCGATCTCGCCAGCCAAGAGCGACTGCATCTTTTCTTGATCATTGGCGATATCGTCAGGATGCGTGATATCCATCCATGTCTTGCGAACGAGCTCATCTCTTGAGTAACCGACCAACCGTTCGTACTTCTTGTTGATCTCTACAAACTTCCCCGTCGACGACTCAAGTACGCCTACCGCCACACCAGCTTGCTCGAAAAACGAGCGAAACCGCTCTTCACTTTCGGCTATTCGCCGCCGAGAATCCTCAGCCGATCTCAGCAGCAAGTAGATCAGCAAGAACGCGCCGCTGAACCAACATCCGAACAGCAGTTGCTTCAAGATCGTGCGAGAGCCACTTGCCTTGCCGATTACCGGCAAATGATCCCATGGCGAAACGGAACCGGTAAAGTTGAGGGCCAACTCGCAGCAAACCGCGAGGCAAAAGAACAGCACTGCAGCCCGGATGGCAAACGATGAAGCCGCCCGCCAGCAGCGATAAGTGACCACGGACAACAACGGAACTCCCGCGGCCAACGTCAGCCCAGATTCAACCTGGCCTGCAATCAAGCCCAGCTCTTCTGCGACGCGCAATACAACGACCCAAGCGCCAAACGCAGCGAATACGACAACAACAAGCTGAACAGCTCGTCCTTTCTGGGGCTCAACCAACATTGCAGTATTGTCAGAAGAATTCGACGGCCGGGCAAGCGAGGTACTGGAATTAGGTGCGTCGCCCTATCTAACGCATGCAATATGACCACAGGGTTCCGAGTCATGTCCTGGCGTATGTCACTGCCCCTACCGTCATCAGATAACTGCTACGGAACGCAAGCGAAGGCCCCTCGTTGAACACGCGTACAGCACGGCACGACTAAAGCGGAGGAAATAAGAACGAAAACGAAATCGTCCGATTCCCCGGTTAATCGCCGCCGGCGTCTTCGGTTCGAACCAAGAAGCATTTCGCTGCATTACTGAAAGTTGGAGGTTCATCGAATGACGATGGTAATCACTCACATTGCGTACCTGGTCATTAGCGCATCTGTCACCGTGCTGGTCGCCCGCACGTTAAAAGAACACGGTGCCGTGTTTATGACAGGCGACGACGCGGACCCGACACCGCTGATCAAAGCGAAATCGCATCTGCTGAATGTCGGTTTCTATCTGATTAACTTCGGAGTGATCGCACTCGCCCTACGATTCGGTGGTGACGCAACCAACACCAAAACCGCGATCGAAATCGTCAGCTCGAAACTCGGCACAATTATTCTCGCAATCGGCTTTATGCACTTTGCGATGATGGCAATTCTAGCCGGCGAGCGACACAACAATCGAGGTACAATAATTGCCAGCCAAGTTCCTGTTGCCGAAGCACACTAGAGCGGTCGAGCAATGGATCTAGCAGCAACCAACCATGTGCTGTACTTGGTCTGCAGTGCGGCGTTTACAATCTTCACCGGTCAATCACTTTTTGCAAACGGGCGACCGTTTCTGATGGAATGTTTCCGAAATGCCAAAGCAGCAGATGCAACCAACCGGCTGTTTCTGATCGGCTTCTACTTACTCAACACGGCGTTCGTTTGTATCACGTTGCGATTTGGCGAAACCGGCACGACGGCCGTCGCAACTATCGAGCTACTCAGCACGCGAGTCGGAGTCGTCGTGCTGACGATGGGGATCATGCATTTCAATAATCTATATTGGTGCAATCGGATCAGAAACGCGTTGCTGACGCGCTGAGCGTAATCGACACGACTTCAACAAAACCATCAGCTGCCGAGGTACTTCCTGACTTCAGCCAGAACATCGTCGCGGCCTTCCCACTTCTTGTAAATCACGCGACCGGTCAGACCATATTCTTGCCCAACCTGCACTTGCGGGACGATTAACTGAAAATCCCAAGCTGGATTTGTGTCGTCTCCTGCGGCTGTCGATCCTCCGCCAGATGGCGAGTGCGAAAAACGAATGTTCTGGTTCGGCTTGAAGACGTAGATCAAAACCATGTTCTTGAAACGCCCGTAGAAAAACGGCTCGGAGTAGCGGAGTGGCGACGTATTGGAAAAGAGCGTCTCGACGCCATCCTCGAAACTCAAGCTGGTCTGATCGAGCTTATGCAAAACCGTGCTGTCTCGATCATGAGCTTGAGTACAAAACTGACGCCAAACCGGACGATTCAAAGTCGATTGCGAATCCAAAAAGTAAATGCTCTTGTCAATCGGGCCGTTGATATAGGAAGCCCAAAACACACCGAGGAAACCACCGCCGTCCGAGATTTCACGTTTCGGCGTGCAGCGAAATTCAAAATCGATGTAGTACGGTTCGCAAACCGTGAACGTGGTCCGACTTTCCACTCCGTACTCTTTGGTCTGTGGCTGAAAGAGTTCTACCGTTTGATCGTCGACTCGCTTGAGCTGCATTGTCGAGTGGCGAGGCTCGAAGAATGTCTCTCCTTGCTGGTTTCGCGAATCGAAATAATGTTCCAGGTTGATGCCCGCGTACGTCGGGACGAACGGAGACACCTTTTGATCTTTCGATTCCAACCAGAACAAACCGTTGTAGCCAGCCGCGTGGTTTCCGTGTTCTCCAACATGCGACTTATTGTTTCCGATCGCACATCGAATTGTCCCGGCTTCTAATACGGCAAAGTCGTTTTCAGTTGCAACGCCTCGCGGTTCGTCGGCGAAAATCGACGTCGACGCAACGCCAAACAAAAGCGTGACACAGAGCAGTTCGTTCACAGCAACTCCAAATATTCAGTCATTCGCAGGAAACGGTGGAGCATCAAATTGCTGACGCAATCGTGCGAACTGCGCCTTTAGATCTTGAAGAGCAGACGCGTACCGCGGATCGGCGTGGAAACTTTGCAGTTCTTGCGGATCACGCATCAGATCAAATAGATTCCACTCGTCCGTTTTGGGAAAGTAGATCAGTTTTTGTGTTTCGGTTCTGACTCCAAAATGCTGAGGGACAGCGTGCTCGCCAAGTTCATAGTACGCATAATACAACGACATGCGCCAATCGGACGGTTCGCCTCGCAGCAACGGCAGCAACGACCGACCGTGAACGGACGGCTCTGGATCGAGCTTCGCTATTTCCAAAAACGTAGGCGCGTAGTCAATGTTCTGGATCAGCTCTTCCGGTTGACCGCCAGGCTGAACGACTCCTGGCCAGCGAATCAAAAACGGCATGCGGAACGATTCTTCAAACATCCATCGCTTGTCATACCAACCGTGCTCGCCCAAGTAAAATCCTTGATCAGACGAATAAATCACGACAGTATTGTCAGCGAGATCGTACTCTTCCAAGTAATCGAGCAGCCGCCCGACACTCTCGTCCACAGCTTTTACCGTCGACAAATAGTTTCGCATGTAGCGTCGATACTTCCACCTGACGAGATCTTTGTGCGACAGCATATTCGCTGCGAAGTCAGCCAGAAACTTTTGATTTCGAGGACCGAAGTGGGCTTCCCACGCCGCTCGCTGTGTTTTGTTCATGCGGTTGTATTCTGGAGTGCCGTAGCGATCGGGAGGCGGCAGCTGCACGTCGCCTCGTTCGTCGTGGCGGATCTTAACGTCGTACGCCCAATCGAAATGACGGTCGATTTCCATTTCGTTCCCGGCAAGTGTAACGCTGCGATTCGCATAATCGTCGAACAATGTTTCGGGCTCGGGAATCGTCACGTCGTCGTACGCTCCTAAGTGTCGCAACGCCGGAGCAAACGTACGATGCGGAGCCTTGTGTTGGCACATCAAAAAGAAAGGCTTCGATTTGTCTCGGCGGTTCAACCAATCGACTGCTTTATCGGTCGTGATGTCCGTAGCGTAACCTTCAAATTGCTTGCGACTTTCATCCATCTGCCGGAACACGGGATTGTAGTAACTGCCCTGCCCTACGAGGATTTCCCAGTAGTCAAAACCAACCGGCGCTGTCTTGAGATGCCACTTGCCAATGACTGCGGTGTTGTATCCACCTTTTTGCAGCGCCTTCGCGACCGTCCACTGACTTTGATCGAGCCCTTCACCGGTGTTCCGCATGAAGCCGTTCGCATGGCTGTGTTTTCCGGTCAGAATCGTTGCTCGCGACGGACCGCAAATCGAATTGGCACAAAACGAATTTCGAAATACAGCGCCTTCGCGAGCCAACCGGTCGATGTTCGGCGTCGGCGCAACGTCCTTCAACGGCCCGCCGTACGCAGAGATCGCGTTGATCGCATGATCATCGGAAAACACAAACAGAATGTTCGGGCGGCGTTCAACTTCGTTTCCAGCTGTAGGCGTTCCGGCCACGGCCGCCAAACCGACAACCGCCAATACGATTAACGTTCGAACTACTCGCGTGAACGTGCGCGTACTCAAAGAACTCACCATCAGTCAACCGCCTCTCAATTGCATCGTTTGATTCAAGATCGACGGTTATTCTGAGCGCTGCGATGCGCGCGATCAACAGCACGCTTTAGAATTTGCGTAGAGCTGCGACTCCGCTCGCAGCATTCGCGCGTTCGTATGGCGGCGACTCCGCTCGCAGCTATTCAGCAGTCAACGCAGATGCCCCGCGGACGGAGCCGCGGGACTACGTGCGGCGTGGACTACGATACCGCAATTCTAGTGAATCACGCGATGATCCATTAGGTGGATGTATCTCGCGAGACCATGAATGTCTTCGGGAAGCGTCGAATTGAGCGAAATCCATCGCGATTCCCCGAAGAGTACGAACAGACTCGGCCCGCGCAATCCACGTTGACGGGCGGTAGCGGTTGTCCCATAGTACTCACTTCCATTTTGCGTGAATCGGAGGCTGCAGCATGAACGAGACCGACGACAACCTACAACGGATGTACACTCCAGCTCCAAACGAAGCTCAACTTACGGCGCGTGCAATCATCGCGGGATGTCTCGTCGGAAGTATCGTATCATGCACGAACATCTATATCGGGCTGAAAATCGGTTGGACGTTCGGCGCGTCGATTATTTCCGCGGTACTCGGTTTTTCGTTCTTCGCGATTATCGGGCGGCGATTGAGCGTCTTGGAAACAAACATTGCACAGACGGCAGGTTCGTCGGCGGGCTACATGTCATCGGCTGCCGGTTTGGTCGCGGCCATTCCTGCGATGAACCTGTTGGGCTTCGAGATTCCTTGGTACTCGCTGTGTTTGTGGGCATTGTCCGTTGGATTCCTAGGCGTCTTTTTCGCAGTTCCGTTGCGTCGGCAATACGTGGAAATTGACAAGCTGCGTTTCCCAACTGGAACTGCCACTGCAGAAACGATCATGGCAATGTTCGGCGAAGCGGCTGAAGCCATCGCAAAGTCACGCGTACTGATCGCGGCGGGGATTGGTGCGGGCTGCTTCACACTTGGTAGTCATTTCTTTCCGTTTGTCGAGTCGCCGCCGCTCGATGAATGGTTGGAGTCGACGGCAATCGGAGGCTTTTTGGCACTTGCCGCCGCATGGTCATTCAAAGTCTATTTGGGACCTTCGTTGTTCGGAGCTGGTTTCCTGATCGGCCCGCGAGTAGTTCTTTCACTGGTGCTCGGAGCGATTTTGTCGTGGGCAGTCCTGGGGCCGATCGCACAGTGGCAAGGCTGGACGACGACTGAAATCATGAACTACAACGGTGGCGTGCGAGGTTGGATTCTGTGGCCCGGCGTCGCGTTGATGGTTTCGGAAGCCCTTTCGAGTCTGGCGTTTTCGTGGAAGACTTTTATTCGCGTGTTTCAGGTAAAGACTCTGTCAGACGGGTCAACCGATCCAGAGCGAATCCCGAACAGCTGGTGGATCGGCGGCCTGATCGCGGGCACGTGCCTGACATGTGTTGTCGCGAAGTTCTTGTTCGACATTCCAGTGCATTTCACCGTGATCGCGGTCGCACTTTCTTCTGTACTTTCCGCTGTTGCAACTCGATCACTCGGCGAAACAGATATCAATCCGGTCGGGGGCATGGGAAAAGTCACTCAGCTTGTGTTTGGTGGACTGTCGCCAGGCAACATGGCGACGAACTTGATGACCGCCGGAATTACGTCAGCTGGTGCATCGCAAGCTGCCGATATGATGCAAGATTTGAAAACAGGCCACATGCTCGGTGCATCGCCGAGAAAGCAGTTTATTGCTCAAATGAGCGGTATTCTCGCGGGCGTCGTTTTCGCTATTCCGGCATACACGCTTTTTACGAGTGCTTACAAGCTGGGCGGGGACGAACTTCCAGCGCCGGCTGCCATGGCATGGAAAGCGATGGCCGAGGTGCTCGCCAACGGATTTGACTCACTGCCGCCGCATGCCACGACCGCGGTCGGGATCGCGATGATCTGCGGAGTCGTCATCACGATTCTCCGTCGTATCGACAGCATCAAAGACTATGTGCCGAGCGGACTGGCGATGGGCATCGCGTTCATCATTCCTGCGTACTATTCGCTTGTCATGTTGTATGGACTGATTGTCTGGTTTATCTGGAAAG
>JAGQPC010001099.1 GCA_020426925.1 Planctomycetales bacterium
GGGGGCTCGCTTCGCTCGACCCCGGCCACCCACGAAAACTGTGTAACAGCAAGGTGCTAGTCGTGATAACGTCGGTCTAACTCGTTGCTCAAGTTTGATTCAACGCCTAAACCTGTCAAGCCTGCGACGGCTTCCGCGTTCAAAGGCAAGACGCGAACGCTTGTGTCAAAACAACGCGGATCCTCGATAGACATGCACGAACACGACGCTGATCGTCAACGCAACTAAAACGGGAACAGGCATTACGATTCGCCTTGCGCGCGAGTTCTCTGCATCATGACTAAAACGTGCCGCGATGTAGTTCACGATGCTGGCAGCGAGAACCATCGCAAGCGACACAGGCCCGACGAGTATCCCAGCAATCATGCTCGTCAGGATGAAGTTGCCACGGCGGTTCGTTGTCCGCGACAGAAACGAGGCGAGGATTCCCGCTAAAACGACAGATGCCGCCAAGTGCACCAATGAGTACGTGTTGTCCTTCGCAACCAGCAATCCGCTGGCATTGCTCCACGCCAACTGCGCAACTGCTGGCGGCGCAACACCAGTTAAGATTGTATAAACGGTCAATCGTCGCGGGAACAAATGACCGTCGTAGTCAATTAATGCGAACGCCAGCAGACAGGTACAACCGTTGGCGAAATAGACGAACTTAGCGAACTCGCTGAGTACATTTCGTTCGTCGTGCGTTCCATAAGCGATTGCAAAAGCTAAAGCTCCAAACAACGCCGCAACGATTGCCTCGACGATTGGGTAGCGAACGGAAATTGGCAATCGGCAATTACGGCACTTGCCGCCCAGCAGAATCCACCCTAGCACCGGAATGTTGTCGAACGAGCGTATCGGTGTTTCGCATTTTGGGCACCGCGACGGCGGATGCACGATGCTCATTCCAGCCGGCAACCGAAAAACAACTACGTTCAGAAAGCTACCAATCGTCCCACCAATAACGACCATCCATGCAACGAACATCCACGGAAATCGAACCATGAACGTGTCGAGCAACTCGACGACGTCGGCTAGTTGAGCGAGAAGAGCAATATGGTCAAACAATAGGTTTTGCTCACAACGAAAATCAGGGCCGTTGCTGATCACAACAAAGTAACACCAGTAATTTAGAATCCAAGTCTGCGCCGCACTACCCAAGGGCGCTGGGAACCATGCGAGGTTGCAGCTAAAATCGAGTAGACTAGATCCGACCGCAATGTGCAGCTGTGCCGCGACCTGATGGAAAGGTCTCGCGATCGGAGTTTGCTACGTCTCCGGAAACATGCGGCGAACGGACAAAGGAAGATGCCCACGGCATAGGCAAGCATGAAAATCAGTTCGACAACGACCTCCCCGTTTCAGATTGAAGCCAACGCGTTAATTGTCGGCGTTTTCGCTGACGAGAGTCTGTCCGGCGCCGTGGCCGAATTAGACAAACACCTCGGCGGCAAGATTTCACGAATCGTCGAAAGCCAAGAGTTCGATCCCAAGCCATGCCAAACGACTCGGCTCCATTTGGCCGACGGAGTGACAGCTCCGATTATCGAGCTGGTTGGATTGGGACCGGCGACCCAATTTAATTCTGGCGTTGCGTACCGAGCTTTTGGATCCGCTGCAAAATCACTTTCGTCGACTGCACGAAAACACATTGCAGTTTACGCGAAAATTAAGACCGCTCCTGTGGTAGAAGCTGCAATCGCTGGCTTGATCGTGGGATGTCACGGAAGCGACTTGTATCGATCTGAAAAGAAACAAACGCCGTTTGAACAAGTCTCAATCGGGATCGATTTGCGCGACGCGATTCGCTCAGGACAGATTATCGGCGAGAGCATCAATCTCACCCGAGACTTAGTAAACGCATCGCCCGATCGACTCTATCCCCTTGCCTTCGCCGAAAAAGCCCAGGAGGTTTGCAGCGAATCGGGAATGGAATTCGAGCTTTGGAATCAAGCAAAACTGGAATCCGAAAAATGTGGTGCGTTGCTCGCCGTCGCTCAGGGCTCTGATCGAAAACCGTGCGTGGCAATCATGCGTTATCAAGGCGCGGAATCGCCAGATGCACCATGGTTGGCACTCGCTGGAAAAGGAGTCACGTTTGATTCGGGCGGCTTGTCGCTGAAACCGTCTGATTCGATGATCACGATGAAAGGCGACATGGGAGGCGCCGGGACGGTCGTCGGTGCTATGCAGGCAATCAGTGGACTCGATTTGCCCATCAACGTCGTGGGCCTATTGGGCCTGGTTGAAAACATGCCGAGCGCAAAAGCGTTTCGCCCCAGCGACGTTTTGGAAGCTCGCAACGGGAAAACGATCGAAATCATCAACACGGATGCGGAAGGGCGACTGGTTCTCGCCGATGTTCTGTCAATTGCGGTCGACATGGGAGTCGACAAAATCATCGACCTGGCAACGCTCACCGGAGCCTGCCTTGTCGCGCTAGGACCTGACGTTGCAGGAGCAATGACAAACGACTCCAGCTGGTGTGAAACCGTAAGACGAGCCGCAGACACGGCGGGCGAGCAGATCTGGGAACTTCCAATGTTCGACGAGTTTTCGGATCAACTGAAAAGTGATGTCGCCGACATTAAGAATCTTGGTACTCGTTGGGGTGGCGCAATCACGGCCGGTAAGTTCCTCGAGAATTTTGTCGCCAACGTTCCCTGGGTGCACTTGGATATTGCGGGACCCGCGTTCTTGGAAAAGCCCAAGTCATGGATGGACGTCGGCGGTACCGGCGCACTGGTGCGAACGCTCGTTGAAGTCGCGCGCACTTGGCACTGACCTCACTGAATCGCTGCCCGGTAACAATAGTCGAATAGAATCGCCCATTCCGCCTGAGCGATTCGGCGACAGAGCAGTTCGGTATCGGAGCCACTGCCAGACACCTGTTCGCACAAGTCGACAAATCGGAACGGATCCCACTCGTTCTGTGACAGCAAAAAACTGGCTGCGGCGTCGCTGGTTGAAGCTTCTCTCGCGAGTTGGTTCGCCGTGTGAAGTAGGTCCACAAAAATTGGATGTTCACCAACTCGGTTGAACCAATACTTGCTGTTCGGGTAGTCCGACTCACGACGGTGCATGATTCCGTGCCAGTAGCTCCCCGTGGAACTCCCGACAGTTTGGCTAAGCTCATGAGATTCATCCAAGAAATCGTGCCAGAGCCAAATCCCCGATAGACAACATCTTGCCATGTCGCGATTAGTAATTGGCTGGTCGCCAAACAGGGACTCGACCGTCATTTGACTCAGCGTTGACCGCACGGCTGTATCGGGCTGACCCGGGCCCAATTCGCATAATCGGTTCAGATCGATCAAGGAAGATACGAATCGACCGTAGTCGCTGGCATTGAAAGAAAACACGAAGTCTTCTCCTTAATTCGTCATTGATAATTTTGCGAATTGGCGGTTTGCACTGGCAGACGCGAGCATACCGGTTTCTCGGCCGCGAACCAAGCATTCGCACTACACAATTGGGCTGGAACGGACGCTGCCAATCGCCGCTACCGGGAAAACCGTTTACTGCTAAAATGCAAAATACCGTTTTCAGGATCATGAATCTGACTGTCAACTGCGTCTTGGCATTTGAGCATTCTGATGAGGTCCTTGGTGAGACAGCAATAGTAAGCTGCATGCACGTTGGAAAATCGAAATGAGCGACGAACAATCAATTCAGCCAGACTCAGCTGACAATAACTCTACCGAGAATCAAATTGAGGACGCCGCCGCGTCTGTAAGCGAATCGACGAACCAAGAAACGCCAACAGAGGCTCAGACGCCCCCGCCAGAACCAGCAGAGACCGCATCGCCAGCTGCTCCAGCGGCAACGTCGAAGATCCAAATCGGCAGCCAACGGGCAGGTCACGATGTGACGGAAGCACCGAAACCGACCGATACGCTGGGGACGCCCGTTGCGCAGGCCATTATCGAGGAACGAAAGACATCTTCGTTTCCGCCACCGCGAGTGGAGCGGATCAGCAAAGAACTGCAGGATGAAATTGACGCTGCCATCGGCGATTTATCAATGGACGAGTTGCTGGGGGCAAGCACTTCCAGCGGATCGAGCAGCGACTCGATCGAATTGGACTCTCGGATCCAGGCTCATGTGGTCAAGATCCACCGAGACCACGTGTTCTTTTCGCTCGGTGCCAACCACGAAGGGACGGCCTCACTGAAGCAATTCGATGAGCTGCCAGAAATTGGCACTCAGATGGAAGTCATTCCCGTCAAGTTCATCGCCGACGAAGGGCTGTATGAAGTGGTCGTTCCGGGTGGCTCAATGCAAGTCGCCGATTGGTCGGACCTTGTCGAAGGCGTGGTCGTGGAAGCGATGATCACCGGGCACAACAAAGGCGGTCTGGAATGCGAGGTGAATCATATTCGCGGGTTCATGCCGGCTGGCCAGATTTCGCTGTACCGCGTTGATGATTTTGAGCAGTTCGTTGGCGAGAAAATGCAGTGCGTCGTCACGGAAGCAAACGAAAGTCGTCGTAATCTAGTTCTCAGTCACCGAGCGATACTCGAACGCGAAAAAGAGGCGGCTCGAGCCAAAACAATGGCTGAACTGGAAGTAGGTCAAGTTCGCGAAGGCACGATAACCAAGATCATGGATTTCGGCGTCTTCGTCGACATCGGTGGTGTAGATGGCCTGATCCATATCAGCCAACTGAGCTGGGATCGGGTGAACCACCCCAGCGAAGTTGTCGCAGAAGGCGATCGAGCCAAAGTCCGCATCGAAAAAATCGACGAAGCCACCGGAAAGATCGGATTGTCCTACCGAGACATGTTGGTGAATCCCTGGGATGGTATCGACACGAAGTACCCAATCGGCGCTGTCGTGAAAGGCACCGTATCTAAGTTGATGGACTTTGGCGCGTTCGTGAAACTGGAACCCGGCGTCGAGGGTCTCGTTCATATCTCGGAGCTTGCACATCACCGAGTTTCTCGGGTAAACCTGATCGTGTCGGAAGGCCAAGAGGTGGACGTGAAAGTGCTATCCGTCGACTCGGATGCTCAGAAGATTAGCCTTTCAATGAAAGCTGCGCAGGCCGCGCCGGAAAAACCAAAACCGGCCGAGGAAGAAGAAGACGACGAGCCAGCACGTGTCGTGAAGACACAAGATCCAAGCACGCTCAAGGGCGGCTTAAGCCGACCAACCGGCGGCGAGCAATTCGGGCTCAAGTGGTAAGCGGTACTTGAAAACAGCTCCAGAGACTTCACCCTCCCGCGTGGGAGGGTCGGAAACGAGCCAGTGAGTTTCCGGGGAGGGACTGTTACGAAGTGAAGTAGCCAGGCCAACAACTGCAAAGCCCACGCAGACATCAAGCGTTCAGCAGGGTCCATACGCCTTGCATCCTGCTACCCCTCCCCGAAGCTTCGTTCCTCAGCTTCGACCCTCCCGACGGAGGGTGAAATCATACATCGCCTCCTCTACATCAAATCCGATTCGTCGTCGAACGCGTCCAAGATCGAATCGACAGCTGCTGCTCGGTCGCTTTCGGATACGCGAACAAACACGCTTTGCGACGGTCCTGCGTCTTGCAGGAATTGCTCGTGACGAGTGTTTTCATCCGTCAATTGTTCGGCATCGTTTGCGGATGATCCACCTGACTCAACAGAGCTAATCGGTGCGAGAGCACCTGCGGCTTTTGCAGCAGTCGCTCGGCTTCCGTTCAAGTGGTTGATGACTAACAGAGCGTCGATCGGCGAGATCGCGCCGTCACCGCTAACGTCAAGGAAGTGCTTAACGCCGGCGGGCACTGCGGCAGCTTGCCCGTTCAAGTTGTTGATGACCAATAGAGCGTCGATAGGCGAAACAGCCGAGTCGCCGTTAACGTCCATCGCGTTGCTTGGGTTCGTGTTGGTCGACGAAGCGGTATCCGAAATCGTCAACGAGTACGAACGATACTCAATCTTATCCGTTGCGATCGCTTCATTTACGTCATACAGCAAAACGTCGTGAGCCGGACTCAAATCAGCTGGAGTGCTGATAAACTCGACAGTGCCCTCGGCCAAAGCAGTCATCGGCACGCTGAACAGCAATCGCTCGGCACCATCTAAGCGATCGATTCCGCCGCTGCCGCCGATTTCGTCCAACAAGCCAAAGTCAGCGACGCCGGAACGTGCATTCGGGTAGTCGGCGCCATAGACAATCGAGCCTGTGGCTTCGGCCAAGACCGACGAATAATTCACGTCCAAAAACGCAGCGTTGACACCCGTCGCGTTGGTTCGAAGATCTTGAACATACGCTTGCAGGAAGAAATCGCTACCAACGCTCGTTCGAGTGATTGGACTTCCACTCGTGTCGGCCGCCACCAATCGTACCGACAAAAGGTCCGGTGTCGTGACAACGGTCACAGTTGCCGTGTCAGTCAGACCCGACGAATCTATCACGGTGTACGAGAACGTATCCGTTCCAGAATAACCTTGCGGTGCGGCAAAAATCAACGCTTGTCGGTCGCTACTCAGGGAGACCGCGGCACCGCCGGACGATGCAGTGACCGATTGGATTCTTGGCGACTGCCCACGAGTATCATCGTTGCTGAGCACGGCCAATCGTTGCTCGCCCGAATTACGGCGGAACTCGTAGGCGTCGTCAACCGCATCCGGTCCGGCCTGCTCCAGATTGATTTCGTAATCTTCCACTTCACCAGCGATCGAGCTGCCGGTAAACGAAAGATTTGGCTCATACCCGTATCGGAATCGAGCGACACTTGGAGCATCAACGGCCCAAGTCGGAACATTGAACGAAAGCGCAGTTACACCCGCAGACAACTGCTCGTTCTTGATTACTTGTTCGCCGGGCGTCGACCATGTGCCATCTCCGTCAAAGTCGATCCAACCTTGCAGCAACGCATCGGTTTCGTTGCCAGTCGAGACGGTCACTTCAATCGTGGCTCGACCTCCGGCATAGACATCTGTCAGGAAGCGAACACCATCCGCGTCATCGTTTCGCTGCGGACCTGCTTCGCCATCAATCGTAGCACCCAACCTCAAGCCAGGTACAATCCCGTGACGTACGCCACTGGTCGGATACGGAGCGGGTGCATTCGCATAGTCAAAACCTTCGTTCGATCCGGAGCCAGCGATGACACCAAAATTCAAACCTGCTTGCTTCGAACCAACTTGATACTGTTGTTCCGCAGCGGTGCTTACGACATAGCCGGGCGAAAGCTCCAAACGTATGGCGGTTTGACTCCGGTTGATATTGTTGATTCGGTAATTGCCGTGCGTGTCAGTTCGCGTCGCCGGTTCACCGAGGTCAAAGCGATTGTTTCCGTTCTCGTCCGCGTAGACCAACAAGTTGCCAATGCCATTTTCATTGAAACCAACACGTCCGTCTTTGTCATTGTCCGACCAAACAAATCCCCGAGCGGAACTTGAGCTTCCGCTGGAACCGCCTCCCGTCTGTCCATTCCTCGATGTTCCAGACGACAATCCAAACGCGAGATTATTGACAACGGTTTCCAAGCCAGTAAACCCTTGATTTGGATCATAAATATCATCGTGAAAATCCAATGGTACGTCATCTTGGGTACCAAGAATTCGGTCAGGGCCGACTTCCATTCTTGATCCAGGCACTCCACCAGTATCTACGATCTGGGGATGTTCGTTGGCGTTGTCAGTGTGCCAAACACCAAAGAAATGTGCAGCCTCGTGCGACGCAATGTTCCCAACAGCATTTGCAAACAGATCGATCTTCGATCTTCCGCGAGCAGTCAGGTAATGGTTCACAGAACCGGAATTTGGCGTTATTGTGTCTGGAGTTCCGTCCCCGTCAGTGTCCACTACTACTTCGGCCGGCGATGTCAAAATGTCGAGGAGAACTAGCGCGGTCTCTTCTGTTCGGAAGTTGCCCACATCGATAGACTGAGCAATCCCGTACGCTGGAATGCCGCCTAGGTCCGCCGTGGATCCACCGATGATAACACGGCTGACATTTGGCAAACCAAACGGGTCTTTGTGATCACGACTATTTCGAATTTCGAGTCGATAGTCGCCATGACGACCGGTTCGGACTAAGTCACCATTGTTTCCATGCAGACCAATATCACGGAAATTCTCTTCGACGACGGCGATAATCTTGTCGATCACTTCGTCTTCTTTGTCTGCTGATACGTCAATTCCACCAAGGAAGCTGGACATTGGTGCAAGATCAACTCGGTTGCCCGCTTCTTCAAAGCCGTAGATCACAGTGTTGATTTCTTGGCCGTCGAAATCGAGGAAGAGGATTTGGTGATTCCCCTGTGGCTGTTGCTCCAGCACTGGTCGGAACAGTTTTGTCTCAAGCTCGTAATCGCCCGGGCCTTGATTGATCCCTTGAAATGCGTTGCCGAGATTGATTCCCGCGTTCAGCGCGCGTATGTAGTAGCTACCGGTCTCTGGCGCTACGAACGCAACACTTGCGACGCCACCATCGGGCAATGGATTAAACACGTCTTGCGTTGGTGTTGGTGAAATCGAACTCCGCGCGCCGATCAGACTTTCACCGTCAGGTGCAATCAGTTTCAAGTCGTCAACACGCCCCAGCGCATTAACACCCAAGATATCGCCTGCATTTAAGTCAACTTGGTAGTAATCGATGTCGACTGAATTTAAGCCGATTACGGCTTCGTACTGTCCGGTCGATAGCGTGCCTAGCCCAGATTCTGACTCAAATGGGTTCAATGGGGCAAAGAACCCTTGCGGTATTGCTCCCGTGACCATGACAAAATAATCATCGTCGTCAGGAGCTTCAAAGACGAAATCGGCATCGGACGCGTACAGAAAGAAGAAGCCGTTGACTTGGATTATCGTGTTGTCCCCGATGTAGACAATCTGCCCCAGCGAATTGTAAATTGCCACTGCCGGATTGTGCTTTGTTGGATCAATGCGAGTTTTTCCTGGATCACCTTCAACGTGCACCGAGATAAAATCGCCGGCCTTCACGTCGCGAATTGCATAGAAGTCGTTGTCCCCACCTTCGTATGCAACGTCCCCAGTGAAAGCGTTAACAATAATCGCTTCGCCGCTTTTTAGTTCAGTTTCGTTTGCGAGTGGAATGGACCCATCATCTTCGGTCGCCGTAAAGATTCGCGGTTCAACGTCTGCCTCTAACGTTCCACGTACATCTACTTCGTCCTCTTCACCTGGATCGAATCCAAGTGGAATCAATTCTGCATCTCGTGGAACGTTGTTGGCCTGCGTCCCAGATTCGCTTTCATGAAAAAGGATATCTGGATCGTCTGGATGATAAGCGGTAGGCGCGTACAGCGATCCATCGTAATGAGCATAATTCAGGAACCGGTACGATGCATGAGGGTCAGGCGGGGATTCAACTAATCGAGAAGCAAAGTCCGGAAAATATTGCTCCACGATGTCTGGAGCTGCTGGGACACCAAAACCATCGAGCATGCGACGTTCTTCGAGACCTTCAATTCCGAACTGAGCATAGAGGTTTCGTTTCATTCGCTTCTTGTTTTTTAGCATATGTTCCAACCTAAATTGGACGTTAAGAATGGCTGCCATGCAGCAACGTCATAT
>JAGQPC010001100.1:0-2718 GCA_020426925.1 Planctomycetales bacterium
CTCGGCGCGAAGATGTCGACCGGGATGAAACAGAAGGTATCGATTGCTCGTGCCCTGGTTCACGACCCGCCTGTCATCATCTTTGACGAAGCCACGTCCGGGCTGGACGTTCTGGTCGCTCGATCGCTGCTTGATACCGTCGCGGACCTACGAGATCAAGGAAAGTGCGTTGTCTTTTCGACGCACATCATGCGAGAGGCCGAAAAGCTCTGCGACCGAGTGGCGGTCATGTACCGAGGCCAAATCTTGTCGGAAGGCACACTGGATGAACTCTACGACCGGCACGAAGACAACGACTTAGAAGAGATCTTCTTTAAATTGATTTCTCAACAGGACGCACACCACCACGAGGTCTCGCACGCATGAATTGGGATAACGTAAAGCTTATTCTGCAACGAGAAATGCGTGACCAGTTGCGTGACAAACGCACGTTGTTCATGATCGTCGTCTTGCCGATTTTTCTGTACCCGTTGATGGGTATGGCGTTCATGCAAGTCGCTCAATTCATGCAAGAGCATCCAACTAAGGTCTGGGTGGTTGGTGCAAAGAGCTTGCCAGAATCACCTGTGCTGCTGACAGAAGATGGTTTTAATTCAGAACTCTCTCCAGGCAAAGCGTCGTTGTTAAAGGTCACGTTGGCAGACGAAGCCAGCTCGATTAATGATCACGCAAAGGTCGCGGACGAAGCGCGACAGTCGCTCGCCGATGGCGACTACGACGCAGTTGTGTTTTTTCCGCCTGACTTTACGACGCGACTAAACGAATATCGAAACAGCGGTGAATCGGAACCGCCTCGTCCCGAGGTGTTTTTTAACAGCGCGAAAGACCGCTCGCGAATTGCGTATGACCGACTTTCGGTGATGCTTGATAAGTGGCGGACTCAAGTCATCGAACAGACTCTTGCGGAACGAGACGTCCCCAAGGCTGCCGCTCAACCATTTGAAATTTCAAATCGCGACGTGGCCGAAGAATCTGGACGCCGAGCTGCAATTTGGTCGAAGCTGTTGCCTTTCATCGTCATCATTTGGGCATTGACCGGCGCCTTTTATCCGGCGATCGATTTATGTGCTGGCGAAAAAGAACGCGGCACGCTGGAAACGCTGCTGAGTAGCCCCGCTGAACGGAACGAAATCGTTTGGGGCAAACTGCTGACGATCATGGTCTTCAGCATCGCGACAGCATTATTAAACTTGGCCAGCCTAACGGTGACTGCGTCAATGCTGATTTCGCACGTCCTTCCAAACACGGCGGGCGTCGAACTTGGTCCACCACCTGTCCTGACGTTGTTCTGGCTGCTGATGGGGCTTATACCGCTGGCGGCGCTTTTTAGCGCGTTATCTTTGGCACTGGCTGCAATGGCCAAAAGCTCCAAAGAGGGCCAATACTACTTGATGCCTTTACTACTCGTTACGATGCCGCTGGCAACGATTCCAATGATGCCAACAACCGAAATGAATCTAGGCAACAGCCTGGTTCCGGTTACGGGAGTCATGCTGCTGCTTCGGCAAGTTATGGAAGGGCAGTACGTAATTGCCTTGAAGTACTTCGTGCCCGTGTCTGTCGTAACCGGCGCGTGCTGCTTAGTTGCGATTCGCTGGGCCGTTCATCAGTTTAATAGCGAGTCGGTTCTGTTCGGCGAATCTGAACGTTTCGACTTGCGAGCCTGGTTGGTGCATATCGTTCGAGACCGCTACGAACTGCCGAGTGCAGGAGAGGCTTTTCTGTGCGGCGTCGTTTTGCTTGTGATTCGCTTCTTCGGCAGCTTTGTAATGAGTGTGCCTGAATCTTGGAGTGAGTTCTTTGTTTCCACGGCAACTGTGCAGATCGCTTTTGTGCTGGCTCCTGTGTTGCTGATGGCGGTGATGCTTACAAGCGATCCGCGACGAACGCTAGCGATCAACGTACCGAGTATCGGTTCGATCTTGATGGCGCTAATGCTTGCGTTTTTCTTGCACCCAGCAGCCGCCGGACTCGGCGAAGCACTGCGGGTGATGTATCCCATCAGTGGTGGAACCGAACAACTGCTGAAGAACGTCGGCAATTTACTGTCAGAGGCACAGCTGTGGCAGATCCTGCTGTTGATGGCTGTCTTCCCGGCAATTTGCGAAGAGCTGGCATTCCGTGGTTTCATCTTGTCGGGCCTTCGGCGAACGGGACAAACCGGTACCGCAATCGTCATCAGTAGCGTGTTCTTCGGCGTGATTCACGGGATCCTGCAACAATCGATTTCTGCCACGATCCTCGGGTTGTTTCTTGGATACATTGCGGTTCAGAGTCGTAGCGTCATCCCATGCATGGTCTTTCACATGACTCACAACAGTCTGCAGATTCTGTCGGTTAATGTGCTGAACCAAGAGTTTGTCGAGCAGCACACCGATATGTTGCGATACGTTGCCCCGTCCGTCGTCGAGGGAGCATACATCTACAATTGGGCGGTTATCGCGTTCAGCCTGTTGACGTCTGGGTTGGTTATGTACTGGTTCCACCGCCAACCGTACCAGCCAACATCAGAAGAACGGTTGCAGACCGCGCTAGACAAACAACAATCAAAGCTGCACGTGATTGGTGGCTAACCTGGATCGCACCGCAGTCTGTTAATTCTGCGGTTTTGAATGCCCACAGGCCCAGAATCGCTCACCTTGTTGCCCGACAGATTTTTCCGTAGAATTCCGCGATCTGCACAACACGACGCGAGCGTGGCGGAACTGGCAGACGCGC
>JAGQPC010001100.1:2749-4436 GCA_020426925.1 Planctomycetales bacterium
GAGGTTCGAATCCTCTCGCTCGCATCTTCAGACGACGCGGTCACCCCGTGTTTTCTCGAGTGAGCCGAGAGCATCGACGTTTCGAATTGCGAATTGCGTCGACGCTCTCGGCTTTCTTATTTGGCCTCCCGTTTAAGATCGGGGGCAAATCGGGGGCAGCATTTGGTTTGCGTTGCAGTTGCGTCGATGGTTTTGTGGCGATTGAGCTCCTAACATTCCCCCAAATGGAGACTCGATCATGGCGTGGCTCGAACCACAACCGAATGGCATCTTTCACATTGCGTTTCGCTACAAAGGCGAAAAATTCAAGAAATCGCTTCGCACTCGGTGCGAGCACGCGGCCTCGACTAGATTGACCCGCGTGGAAGAGAACATGCGGTTGGTGGAAAGCGGTCGCCTTGAAGTTTCTCCCGATGTAGACATAGCTGCGTTTCTACTTTCGGACGGCAAGATCAACTCTCGCGATACCTGCTCAAAGAAAAGTGAACTACGTAGCCTTCGCCAATACACGGCTGCCTTTCTTGCTTCAATTCCACACGGAGCACTTGAAGGAAATACGATTCAGACAACAAAGACACACATAAACCACCTGCATCGCGTTTTCGGTGTTGCTTTCCGTGTCGTGTCGTTGGAGCTAGAAGATTTGCAGAAGTACGTCGATTTTCGTTCTCGTGAAAAGGGCATTCGTGGAAGGAACGTCTCCCCCACGACCATCAAGAAAGAGGTTGCCACATTCCGTGCAATCTGGAATTGGGGAGTCGATGCTGGGCACCATTCCCGGAGCATGCCATTGAAGGGCCTCCGCTATCCAAAAGGCAACGACAAGCCTCCATTTCAAACCAGCGATCAAATCGAAAGAAAAATCGCCTCACAAAACCTCTCCGTCGATGAGCAAAAGGAGTTATGGGCATCGCTGTTTTTGACTGCGGACGAAATCGCCGACTTGCTGGACCATGTCAAGCAAAATTCAAATCACGACTTCATTTACCCAATGTTTGTCTTCGCTGCCCATACCGGTGCTCGACGAAGCGAGATGATTCGTTCGGAGCTTGACGACATCGACTTTGTAGCGGGGCAGGTTACGATCCGAGAAAAGAAGCGAGTCCGCGGTCGTCATACGACACGCAGCGTTCCGCTCTCCCCGTTTTTGGAATCCGTTTTGCGTGAATGGATCGCAAACCACCCTGGTGGACAGCCCACCTTTTGCATTGCAAATTCACTGCCACGATCTGGAAAGCTAAGGTCAGGAATGACGCAGTTGACCAATGATGAGGCACACGATCACTTTAAACGCTCTGTGGCCCGCAGCAAGTGGTCGGAGGCCCGAGGCTGGCATGTCTTCCGGCATTCCTTTTGCTCAAACTGCGCTGCGGCGGGAATCGACCAACGACTAATCAACGGATGGGTCGGCCACCAAACCGAGGAAATGGTGAAGCGGTATCGGCACTTGATACCAAGTCAGCAGCGTAGGGCGATTGCAGACGTGTTTTCGAAGGTCAGTGACTGAAAAGGCTTGCAAAGACATGGATTTACGATGAACGCAAGGCTGTGTCGATCGTTGGTTATCCCGTCTACATTACGGACACGGTCGGGCGTTGGCATTCGATTCATGAAATGCGTTGAAATTGCTTGGATGTTGGAGGAAAAACTTGTTTCGGGGTCGCAAAAAGACCGCTGTGGTGGCAAG
>JAGQPC010001101.1 GCA_020426925.1 Planctomycetales bacterium
AGAAGATTGATCCCGATGCGGTCAAGCGAGCCATGACGTTTTTCCCATTCGGGAAAGAAAAAGACGCGGACGGCAAGAAAGAAGAAGAAGACAAAGCGAAAACGGACGCGGCCGCTGCCAGTGTCGTTCCTAGCCTGATCGATCCAACTGCACTGCAGCAGCCATTGCCGCCGCCAAGCGTCACGACAGGCAGTACTTTGTTGGCCTCGAAGACGACCTCCGGACCAGAGGTTGCCGCCGAGTCGGTTGATCCAGCACGAGTCGATCTTGTACATTTCGAGCAACCTGCGGCTCCAGGCACGCCGGAGCTGATTCCGGCCAACGCTCAATTTGAACCACTGAAGCACGGTGCGGGTGAAAACTCCGATAACCCGAACGTCGCAATGGCATCGAAGGTAGAGAAAACCGCACAGCCGCGGGAGGAACAGATTGCTCAGGCTTCTCGTCCTGGCTCTTCGCCCGTTGCCGCCGTTGTGCTTCCGAACCCTTTTTTAGTGTTCGGCGTACCGTTGGTTGGCGCCGCTGGATTGCTTATTTTATTCCGTATGATCCTGGGTTTACCACCTTTGGGCCTGTCAAAGCGGTAGCGTGGCTTTGAATTTCGATGCGTTTGTCACGCTCCATTTTGGTGGCAACATCGCGATAAAAAGTCATTAGCTATGTCATTAACTACTGCCGTGCAACACGAAAACGTCGAAGCAGATTACGCTCAGTATCGAACTCTAAGCCTTTCGGCGATCGCCACTTTGGTGCTGGGGATCGTTTCACTGACAGGGCTGCTCATTCCGCCTCTGTTGTTCTTGCCAGTCATCGGAGCGTTGCTGGGACTTTACTCTGTATTTACACTCCGCCGACGAACTGAGGAATTCACCGGATTGGGAGTGGCACAAGCGGGCCTCGCGCTGTGTGTACTGATTGCCGTCGTCGGCATCGGCTGGAACATTTACGATCTGGCGACCGAAGTTCCGGAAGGTTTTCAAAGAATCAGCTTTTACGAATTGCAGCCAGATCCCAATTTCCCGCAACTTCCGATTCCGCCGACCGCCATGGAATTGGACGGCCGAGACATATTCGTGAAAGGATATGTCTATCCCGACCAAGAATTTGGAGAAACGAAGCGATTCGTTTTGATCCCGGATTTGAAAACGTGTTGTTTTGGTGGGCAGCCTGAATTGACCGACATGATCGAAGTCGAATTGCAAGATCCGCTGCGAGTCGAGTATTCTTTGAAACGGCGCAAACTTGCGGGTAAGTTAAAAGTGTCGCCCGTCAAGAAACGGCATGCAAAGCTGGACGGTGTTTACTACCAGCTGGATGCCAGCTACTTGAAATAGATCGGATTGATCATGCGCGTTGCCAACAACTACGGTGTAATTCTCGTTTCGTTGGTAACACTCGCACTGACGTCTTGCACGGCGGATACGGATGGCGGATTCGCTACCGCTGAAACGGCGATCGCTGATGATCAAACATCCGGTAGTGCAAGTTCGAATGAATCAGCGAACGGCAATGACTCCTCCGAAGAGCTGACGAACACGTCTGATGACGAAGCGTCAAACGAGTCGACGAACGGCCCTGAGGACGTCGCTTCTCAAGCGGAACTCTCGACTAACCCAGATGCCAATGGCGTCGTCGACATTACTTTCGACGATCTGAAATTGCCGATCGACAAAGATATGGTTTTCCGCCCGTTTATGATGACTGATCGAGCGCTGGCATTGGAAGGGAAAAAAGTCCGCATCAGCGGTTATATGCTGGCCGACGCCGAAACGCGAGGCATCAAAGAATTCATTCTATTGAAAAACCTCGAGTGCAAGTTTGGGCCTGGTGGACAAGCGGATCACCTAATCAACGTGAACGTGGAAATCGAGGACGGCGTGGTCTATCGTGCCGAACCGGTTGAAGTCGAGGGAGTGCTCACGATCAACCCGTTTACCGGGTTAGATGGCAACACTTGGTCGATTTTTGATCTTGCGTGCGTGAAGATCGGAAAGTTCCGGCCACGCCGCTGATTGTCGGCAGGGCGGGGCTGCGGTGAGCGCAATACCAAGAATCGCCGTTGACGCCGGACTAACTCAAAACGAAGCTGCAACAGGAACTAATCTTGTTTTAGGCATTCGC
>JAGQPC010001102.1 GCA_020426925.1 Planctomycetales bacterium
CGTACGCCCATGAATGCGATCCTGGGCTTTACGGATATTTTGCGCCGCGGAATGGCAAAGAGCCAAAAGGACCGACGTCGCCATCTGGAAACTATTCATTCCAGCGGCACACATCTTCTGAATCTGATCAACGATATCTTGGACCTGTCCAAAGTTGAATCGGGGCGATTGGAAGTTGAAGAACTACGGTTCAATCCTCTGGAGATCGTCCAAGAGGTCGCCAAAGTCCTTCGAGTCCGTGCTGACGAAAAAGGAATCGGTCTGGACATCGAGTCGATCGGAACGATTCCTAGCGTGATTCGCAGCGATCCGGGACGACTTCGTCAAGTCATCACGAACCTCGTCGGAAACGCGATCAAATTCACGGAGCAAGGTGGCGTTCGTATCGTCGCTGAAATGCTCGATTCTGACATTGATCCGATGTTGTCGATCAAGATTATCGACAGCGGAATCGGTATGAACGAGGCAGCGATGGAGAGAATCTTTAGCCCGTTTGCTCAGGCCGATAGCTCGGTGACGCGAAAGTATGGTGGTACCGGACTCGGACTCGCGATCAGTCGACGATTCGCTATGGCGCTTGGTGGCAACATCACCGTTGAAAGCTCGCCCGGAAAAGGAAGCGTGTTTACCGTTGCGATCAAGACAGGGCCAGTCAATGAAGCCACTCGAATGGAATGGAATGATGAAGTTGACCTGTTGTCATTAGATGAGTGCTCTAATCACTTCGAGCTGCCGGCGTGTCGCGTTCTTGTCGTTGAAGATGGCGAAGAAAACCGCGAGCTCATCACACTGGTATTGGAAGAAGCCGGTGTCGAAATCGACACCGCGGAAAACGGCAAGATCGGCGTCGACAAAGTGTTGACGTCAGACTACGACATTATCCTCCTAGACATGCAAATGCCCGTCATGGACGGGTACGAGGCAGCTCGCAATATGAGAGCTCACGGCGTCACTGTGCCGATCATCGCTCTGACTGCACACGCGATGAAAGGTGACGAAGAAAAATGTCGCGTCGCTGGGTGTAGTGGCTTCCTGACCAAGCCGATCGACATCGACAAGCTCATCGCGACGCTCGCAAGTGATCTAGCCGCGCATCCACCATCGGTTGAACGCAAACGAGTTGCTTGGCGCTCAGAAGATTCCTCAGAAAGCGAGCAACGAGAAGCTGTTGCTGCAGAGACGCCGACCGACTCGGCTGGCGATGAACCGACCATTCGATCGTCACTACCGCTACATCGCGAAAAGTTCCGCGTGATCGTGCAGCGATTCGCCGAACGGCTGGAAGAGCGGCTTGCCGAAATGGACGAAGCCGCAGAACGGGGTGATTACGTTGAGCTCGCGCAGGCCGCTCATTGGTTGAAGGGAGCTGGTGGGACGGTCGGATTCGATGTATTCACAGAACCCGCAGCCGATTTGGAAGCGGCTGCAAAAAGTGAAGAACCGGAACGAATTGCAAAACACTTGCAAATCGTGCATTCGATTGCGAGTCGTATTGAATGTCCGGACGACAATCCTCAAGCAGTGATGTCGTGACGTTATGTCGTACCTCACTCAGATAATAAGGTAGGTTTCTAGTACGAATTCAAACGTCTGCGACTCAAAATGGCCCAGAATCTATTGCAAACCTTCGAAGAAAAACTCGAAGCAGCCGCGTCGGCCGTGAGTGTGTACCACATTGATGGTGTCGCGATTCCGATGGACGACGTCATGCGTGATGCGTCCATCATGATCATTGATGACGAACAGCTGAACATTGACGTTGCTGAGACGTATCTGGAAGACGCTGGCTATCATCGGTTTCACAGCACAACCGAATCAGTGACCGCGATCGAGCAAATTCGGTAACACATGCCCGACGTCGTGTTGCTCGATATTATGATGCCCAAAGTTACGGGCCTCGAGATCCTGTCGATCATGTCTGGTGACGATGTTCTTCGCCACGTTCCCGTCATCGTTCTCACCGCCTCAACGGATGCTCAGACCAGGCTTGAATCGTTGCGATATGGAACGTCGGACTTTCTCGCAAAACCTGTCGACCCATGTGAGCTGCTATTACGTCTGCGAAACGTGTTGGCGGCGAAGTCCCATCGTGACTATCTCGCCAGGTATTCGGAAGAGTTGGAAGAACAAGTGCGACTTCGAACGCAAGAGCTGGCGACATCGCGAGAGCGGATTATTCAGTGCCTCGCTCGAGCCGGCGAGTTTCGCGACGACGCAACGGGCCAACACGTCATTCGCGTCGGCCGCTACGCTGGATTGTTGGCTCGCGAGTTGGGAGTTGCTGAAGAACACGCCGCAACCATTGAGCAAGCCGCTCAGCTGCATGACGTTGGGAAAATCGGGATACCCGACGCGATTCTGTCAAAACCCGCCAAGCTGACGGACGAAGAGTACAACACCATCAAACGCCATTGCGAATACGGTATTCGAATCATCCAACCCATGTTGGACGACCCAGGAACCGATTTGGGCGATCTTGTGCGGAAATTGGAATCCAAGGAAACGTCTCTGTCCATTCTGGAAACGGCGGCTATCATCGCTGGAACGCACCACGAAAAATGGGACGGGTCCGGCTATCCAAATGGGCTTGCTGGTAGTGACATTCCACTCGAAGGACGTATCACGGCGGTAGCCGACGTCTACGACGCCATCAGCACGGCTCGTCCTTACAAAGAACCGTTTACCGATGAGAAGTGTCTCGGAATCATTCTCGAAGGTAAAGGTGGGCACTTTGACCCGGCAGTTGTTGACGCGTTTGTCGCTCGATACAACGATTTTCTTGCGATCCGCCACGCGACGCAGTAGCGTCCTTTATCAATCGCAAATCCTAGGGAGTTGCGCCGGGCTCTGCAATTTCGCCACGCGGACTATACTTGATCGTTTGCAGGCCATCTATGTTCGGTCGGGAATTCGGAAATGCAACGGATCAAGTTGATGCTGTCATACGACCACGAGCTGAGTCTCGGCGGCGCTGAGTCGTACGATCTCAACTTGTTCGAGCCGACGCAGCAGCTGCTTGAGCTGGCGAAAGAATTGCAAGTTCCTCTCGTGCTGTTCTCCGATATTTGGTCGGCAATTCGTTTCCGCGATTGGGATCCGGATCGATTCTACAATCCGTATCGAGCTCAGTTGCAGCAAGCCACCGCTGACGGTCACGACGTTCAGCTGCACATTCATCCGCACTGGGTCGATTCGACATACGACGGCGAAACGTTTCAGCCGTCGAAGCGTTATAAGCTCGCTGATTTTCGAAATGATCCGCCACCGACCGATTTGCGAGGAATCATCCGGCGCGGCTTCGAAGAAATGACTGAAATCTGCCGATCGGTGAAGGAAGACTATCGCTGCATCGCGTACCGCGGCGGCGGTTACAACCTCGAGCCGGAAGCCGAGACTATTCTATCCACGCTGCTGGAGCTTGGCATCGTTTTGGACAGCACGATTGTGAAAGGTATGCAATATCATTCTCCGGTGAACAGCGTCGATTACCGAGGCATGCCAACACAAGCCAATTGGTTCATCGCTCCGGAATCCCCGCTTTCGCAACCAGCGAAGGCAGGAATGTACGAAGTGCCGATTGCCGCAATGCCTCGCACGGTAATGAACAACATTCCGTTTTTGATTCGGCGAGTGCTCCACAAGGAACGCCGCTACAAGTCCACTGGTTTTACGATCGGGAGCAAGGCGAGCACAAAGACGAATCGGTTTGCTCGGCTGTTTCCTGATTCAGCGTGGACCGTTTCGTTCGATGGGCACGCGCGAACGGCAAAAGACGTTCTCAAAACTTTGCGTTATCATGTAAATCAACATCGCTCCGATTCAATCGTGGTTTGCGCAGCATGCTCACACCCGAAATTCATGGGACCCTATCAACGCGAAGTGATGAAGACCTTTGTTGAATCTGCTAGAAAAGAATATGGCGACCGACTAGAGTTCGTCACGGCTCGGCAGATTTATGACGATCTGGATTTGGCGCGGAATAGTCACGCAGCCGATTCCCTGCGAGCAGATGTTTCATGATTTCGGACCTGTTGCGATTCCCGCGTTTCTATCGCTACCCGTATTACCACTGGGGAAAAGCGTTTTCGTCGCTGCTGTCCGAAGCGGATGTTGCGGACGACGCGACGATTATCGACGCTCCGTGCGGCGACGGCGTCGTGACTTTCTGGCTTGCTAAAAACGGCTTTCGCAATTCATTCGTGCTATGCGACATCGCCGAACGTGACGTCAACCGAGCTCGCAAACTCAAGGACTGGCCAGCACTGCGAAACGTGGAAGTCAAGGTTACGCTCGCTGACATTCATGATTTGAAGGTGACATGCGAGCGAACTCGTGACGTTTGGTTCTTGATTAATTCGCTGTTTCTCTTGCCAGAAATCGATCGGTTATTTGAAAAAATGAGGCCGAGAGTCGAACACGTGATCGGCCTTTTTCCAGACATCTCAAGCAGAAATTATCGTTGCTACAAGAAACGCCATCCCACAATGAACGCGAACGAGATGGATCGAAACGAGGTCTCAGCGTTTTTCAACCGGCACGGATACGAAACGAAGAAAACGCTGGATGCGAGTTTCATTCCTCATCACTGCATCCAGCCGATGAGGCTGCAACAGATTGCCCGCTACGGACTGAACCCATTTGGCAATCTGGTATCCAAGAAAGATCCGTGTTATTGGGTCGGCCTGTTTTCGCGAATCGACTGAAGCTCCGCAGCAGATTGTTTAACCCGACGCCGGAGGCGAGGTTTTCACCGGTCTGTCGCCAGTAACGCCT
>JAGQPC010001103.1 GCA_020426925.1 Planctomycetales bacterium
AGGTTCGAGATCTACGTGACATTGCGTACAATTGATTCATTGCTCATGGCGCGTAGGGCTTAACTAGTTATGGCGTTTGCGAATCTTCCGGTGCTTTTGTTCGGTGGCCTTTCGGTTGCCGTGCCGATCATTTTGCACTTGATCATGCGCAAACGGCCCACGCATCAACTATTTCCCGCGCTGCAATTCCTACGAAGACGAAATGTCGTTAACACGCGACGACTACGAGTCCGTCAATTCCTCCTGTTAGGACTTCGATGCCTGATGCTGTTACTTGTGGCTGCAGCGTTCGCTCGCCCGAGCGTTGCCACTGCAGCGTTCGGCAATTGGGCGATTGTCGGGTTGCTCGGTGCGCTAACCCTACTGGCCGCGTCGGCTGCGTTGGTCGGGTTTTCAAACGGAGTTGGACGAACGCCGGTATTTATTCTGACGGCGATTGCATTCCTATTAGCAGCGGGGTCGTGCTACTCCGCAGGAAAAGCGGTTCGCGAAGGCGGAAGTGCGCTACTGGGAGATCGAGCGGAGCCAGTTGCTGCGGCGGTACTCATTGACACATCGCCTCGAATGTCGCTGCGTCACGAAAACCAGGCAAGAATCGAACGGGCGAAAGAAATGGCCAGTTGGCTGGTTCGTCAGCTGCCAGCCGACAGTGAAGTTGCTATTTTTGACACAACGGGAATCAATGGCGTCTTCGCGATCGATCTTGGCGCAGCGCTCACGCAGATCGAAAAACTGCGAATCACGAATTCCACAACTCCTGTGCCAAATACTGCTGCAGCCGCCGCAAAGCTATTGGCAAGCAATTCGAAGCAGCGCAAAGAACTGTACATCTTCAGTGATCTTACAGAGAAAGCCTGGGTGACGACCGATTCACAGTTGAAGAACTTATTGGACCAAGAAGAGAACATCACGACGTATGTAATCGATGTTGGTGTCGACGAACCTCGCAACGTCTCGATCGATTCCATTCAGCTTTCTTCTGAAACTCTAGCAAGTGGTTCGTCACTCACGATCAGATCGAAGATCTCGACAATCGGGCTATCCGGCGAGCACACCGCAAGTTTGTTCATGGAGTCGCCGACAGAGCGGGCACCGGCGATCGTCGACGGAAAACTAGAAGGAATCGAACGTGCACTGCGCGGTAAGGAAACAGCTGGAATCGACGAGAATGGTTCGCGGTGGCTGACTTTCAATCTCAAGAATCTGCCGTTTGGAATTCACCATGGGTACGTTGAACTACAGCAGAGCGACGCGCTCAACATCGACAATACGCGGCATTTTACGGTTGAAGTGCGCCAGCCCTGGCGAGTCTTAGTAGCCGCTTCACAAGATGCCGAAGCCGATTATCTTGTTAGCTATCTAGCGCCGCTGGAGTTTCGAGTAAGGGGGCTCGCCAAGTACAACTTCGATGAAGTGACGATCGCGGAACTTGGCCGCAGCAAGCTCGACGATTTTGACATCGTCTGTTTGCTTGACCCCACGCCCCTACCGACGGCGACGTGGAAACGATTGCACAGGTTTGTGCGAAACGGTGGAGGTCTCGCGATATTCGCTGGTCGAGACGCGACGATGAAGTTCAATTCGGAGGCCGCCAACGAGCTGCTGCCAGCAGAGCTGAAACGTCAGTGGCGAGATGACGATGGCGTCTATCTGGCGCCAAAGTCTACGGAGCACGGAATTCTAAAGCCGTTCCAATCGGCCGACATCGCATCGGTTCCCTGGGATCTTCTGCCTGTCTTTCGCCATTGGGGTGTTGGTGAACTGGCGGAGAATTCAAACGCGGTGCTCGAATATAGCAACGGCCAGCCAGCGATTGTCGAGCGCGTTGTTGGCGAAGGTCGAGACGTTATGATGACGACTCCAATCTCAGACAATCCAAATCTTCAAGGTCGTCCCGCCTGGAATTTGATCCCGGTGGGGTTGGAAGGATCGTGGCCGTTTTTGATGCT
>JAGQPC010001104.1 GCA_020426925.1 Planctomycetales bacterium
CCAATCATGACAAGCTCCTCGCCAGGTTTTGGCCGCTCCACGCTTCGCGTGACTAACGGACTTTCCATGCCAGCAAGTGTCATCGTTGCCGCACGCAGACCTTTCAGGAATTCTTGCGAAGGCGTGGTGAATAAGATTGGGCCATGAATGAAATAAGAAGGATAATTTCCGGCAAGCACGGGAATCAGCATTTCGCGATCCGCATGCACCCGAATCTCGAGCGTTGTCTCTGTGCCGTCGCGGATTACTGTCACCGGCACCTTTCCTTCTTTTGCTAGGTGCGGAACTAGATACTGAAAACTTAGTTTAAGATCTTCGGTCACCTGGACGTAGCCCTTGCGATCGATCTCGTGATCGCCGAGCTTTGTGATGACGTCCAACTCCTTCAGCGGCCCGTCCGGATCGTAAGGGCTGGTGACCAACAGCCCACCTTGGTCATCGTCAAGTTTCAGCCACTCCCGTAGCACTTCATTTTCGGTTGTTTGCGTTCCATCGTAAACGGCTGGCTTGCCTGCGTATTCTCCGTCTGCGTTGATGCTGTTTAGAAACCGCGTTAGCTCTTCGGCCGCAATGACGTAGCCAATGTTATCGGCAGTCGTGATGGTGCTGAACGCCAGTCCCGCGATCTTGCCGTCCGCGATCGCTGGCCCGCCGCTGTTACCAGGGTTCAACGCGGCGTCGATTTGCAAGCGTAGGCCGACGCCCGAATATGCCAGCCGAGTACACTCGATTCGGGACACGATGCCTTCAGTGACCGACATCTGCTCGCCACCAATCGGAAAGCCGTAGACGTTGATCGTATCCTTTAGCCGCGGCAGATCGCCAGAGATTTCTAACGCTGGTTTGTCTTCGAAAAATGACTCATCTTTGACTTTCAGTAACGCTAGATCCATGGCCGGCGCGACGGCCACGATTTCGGCGAGCGTTCGTTTGCTCGATTGATTTCCTTGCACGTGTACGCGGTCTGCGTACAACACGACATGCGCATTGGTGAGGATCCGATTCTCAGAAATGACGGCTCCCGAACCCGAGGTTTGGCGTGACCGGCCTTTGGTCCACGGACGAATAAAATCGGGGGACCGCTGCGAAACATGGACTTTGACAACCGCGTCGCGCACGTCCGCTTCAGATGAGTCTTCGGCTGAGGTGGCTTCGTCAGCGTGAGAAGTGAGCTGAATCGAACAAAAAAGCACGAAGAAAATGAGCGACGTTAAACGCATGAGAATCCACCTGCGGCTAAATGTTTTCAATGTCGGACTAAGCTGACTCGCTGTTGGTTGGCCGGCGGTATGCCAATCCGATTCGTCGATCCAATGTGCATGGAATGATCGAATGATAGCTATTTTTCACTGGAGCTGCATCGCCTGATCGTTGATTGCCAGCTGTTCACATTTTGCAGTGAACGATAAGCTGGCGTAAATGTCATATTGGTCTCAGAAAAACGCTGTTGTGATTGGCGGCTCTCGCGGCCTCGGCCTGGCGATTTCCCAAAAGCTTGTTGCGGCCGGAGCGAATGTCGTGTTAGTCGCTCGCGATGAACAGACGCTGGCTTCCGTTTCTACAGCGCTCGGCCCAACGGCCAGTCACATCAAATGCGATATTAAAACACAGTCCGAAGTCGACGCTTTGTTCGAGCAGTTAAAAGCTAGGCTGTCCCACCTGGACGCTTGTTTTCACGTGACGGGAAAATCGGCTCGCGGTGCGATCCTAGACACATCGGCTGACGATTTTCACCAGCTGATGGACCTCAATTTTTATTCGGTAGTTCGTTGTTCGCAGTACGCGGCCGAATGGGCGGCGCAGTCAAACGGCCACTTGGTCCTTGTCGGATCGCTGGCGTCGAAAACTGCGTCTCGGTATTTGGGCGCGTATCCAGCAACGAAATTTGCATTGGCGGCATATGCTCAGCAGCTTCGACTTGAGCTGGCCGATCAAGGTCTACACGTTTTGCACGTTTGCACGGGGCCGATCAAACGGGACGATGCTGGACGTCGCTATGACGATCAAGCCGCCGACTTGCCTGAAGCGGCTCGCAAGGCGGGCGGAGGCGTCAAGCTCAAAGCGATCGGGCCAGATTGGCTGGCCGATCGCATTTTGCAATGTTGCACCAGACGCAAAAAGGAATTGGTCGTTCCGTGGAAGGCAAAAATTCTGTTTGCGATTGCTCAATTGTCGCCTGATGTCGGCGACTGGCTGCTGGCAAAGCAAACAAAGAATTAGGCAATTTGCATCGACGCTTGGGACTCATTATTCGGCCGAGAAATCGCCTTCTCATTTGCAAGTTCCGGGATCACAAGACCGCGATCTATTTGCTAAACTGGCCGATTCGAAATCGCCACTCATCGTGCCGGTAACGCCCAAGGCGCCTGCCGGGCGACCAAATATCAAACCACCATCAAAGGGCAACTTTCATGGCTGCATTCCCCGAAGTTGACAAGATTAAGTACGAAGGTCCAGAAAGCGACAATCCATTGGCATACCATTGGTATAACGAAGATGAAGTCGTTGAAGGCAAATCGATGAAAGAGCATCTTCGGTTCAGTGTCGTTTATTGGCACACCTTCCGAGGCGACGGGAGCGATCCGTTTGGAGTCGGCACGATGCTGCGTCCTTGGGACGATGGCAGCAACTCGGTCGAAAACGCCTGCAACCGAGCTCGCGTAGCGTTCGAGTTCATCGAGAAACTTGGGGCTCCGTATTACGCGTTTCACGATCGAGACGTCGCACCAGAAGGCGACGATATGGCTGGATCTCATGCCAACTTTGAAGCCGTTGCCAAAGTGCTCAAAGAAGAACAAGATCGCACCGGCATTAAATTGCTTTGGGGCACGGCAAACATGTTTTCCAATCCCCGTTACCTGCACGGTGCTGCCACAACTTGCAACGCGGATGTGTTCGCGTATGCAGCAGGTCAGGTTCGGAAGTGCCTTGAAATCACGCATGATCTCGGCGGTGAAAACTATGTATTCTGGGGAGGCCGTGAAGGCTACCAGAATCTCTACAACACCGACATGAAACGTGAACTCGATCATCTCGCGAAGTTCTTCCACATGGCGGTCGATTACGCTGACAAGATTGGGTTTAAGGGGACATTCCTTATTGAGCCGAAGCCGAAAGAGCCAACCAAGCACCAATACGATTCTGACGCAGCCGCGTGCATCAACTTCTTGCGAGCGTACGATCTCACCGACCGATTCAAGTTGAATATCGAAACCAACCACGCTACCTTAGCCGGTCACGAGATGATGCACGAACTGGATTATGCAGGCGGGCAGGGATTGCTTGGGTCGATCGATGCGAATACCGGCGACACGCTACTCGGTTGGGACACGGATCAGTTCCCGACGAACATCTACTTGACGTCGCAGATCATGCTCGCGTTGCTTAAGCATGGTGGTGTTTCGCCGGGTGGTGTTAACTTCGATGCGAAAGTTCGCCGTGAGAGCTTCGAGCCGATCGATTTGTTCCACGCTCA
>JAGQPC010001105.1 GCA_020426925.1 Planctomycetales bacterium
AAGCTCGAAAGTTGCTGTAGATCCTGCTGCTTTCCCGAACAATGAAACCAGCAAGGTGCGGCTTGCTGCTTTCCACATCTTCCGCGTTGATTCCGTAGTTTCCGATTTCAGGATAGGTCATCGTGACGATTTGGCCACGGTAACTTGGATCGGTTAGTATCTCTTGGTAGCCCGTCATGGATGTGTTGAAGCAGACTTACCCGTCAACTTCTCCTTCCGCGCCGATTGCTTGTCCCGCAAAAACGGAACCGTCTTCCAAGGCAAGTTTTGCTGTTTCATTCAAGCTCATCGTGCAACTTCTTTCGCTACGGATTGGTTGATTTTTCCAATTAGGTTAATGTGGGGGTCGGGACGATGGTTTTGCGCATCATGGACGTGCTCTTTCGCCCGTAACTTAAAGTCACCGCAGGTATGTCCCGATAGTGCATGTATGGCTGTGGGTCTCCGGTTCATGTAACTGGCCAGCCGAATTAACGGGCCACTGTTGCGGCGAACAGTGGCCCGTTTTTTTTTGCTCTTTTTGCCAGGAATCGCAACAAACTCTGAAGATTATAGGGAAGTACAGCGTCCGTTGAATGGGGCACCAAATCGCGGCATCTTCCCAACTTTTGCTAGTGCCTCTGTCAGATCAATGGCAGACTTTAACTCAATGGCAGACTTTAACGTTAAAGGGGACTGGTCTGCCCGGTGGCGGCCTTGCACGTTGGGTGCTTGGCTACGGCCCAAACATCAGAATTGCGATCAAGCCAACTACCAAAGCTGCGGCAGCACCAGCAGCGACGATCAGCCATACGGCAGGCCCCCGCTTGCTCTTAGTGAGTTTCAGCGTAACTTGCGAAGTAGAGACGTTTGACAGCGCAGGGTTCTCCAATAAATCTACGAGCGAACCGCTCGTGGAACTTGATTGCCCAAGTTCGTTTTCAATTTGAGAAAGCAAGTGGTCGTCATGAACGTCGACATCGATCGATCCAGAACTCTCTGCGGCCGACGTTGCTTCGGCAGTCGATTGGGATGATTTAGGACGTTTTTGTTGCTCCTCGTCTTCGATTGGGGCAAGCGTGAGGTCGTCGTCGCCGATTCGCGCGGTATCACCATGTTTGCCAGACACGGTGTCGCCTGGGGCGTTCGAAATCGGCGGAGGGTTTGGCGCTGTTTTGATCATTTGCTGCCAGCGGTTTGATCCCGATGGAGAATTGCTCAAGGCACTCAAGCGGCCCAATCCCGTTTTGCTGCCAGAGCCACCTCCAGTTCGACCATCGAGCCATTGCCGAAGTTCTGCTGCCACGGCAGCAGCAGTTTGGATTCGAGTTTCGGGATTCTTGAGCATCATGCGGCGACAGATATCGATTAATGTTGCCGGTGCATCCGGCCGCTTGGAATAAATGCTGGCAGGTTCTTCCTTCTGGTGCTTTAGCAATCGTTCCGTCAGAGTACCCTCAGGAAACGGTGGATGTCCCACGAGAAGAAAGTAAAGCGTGCCGCCCAAACCGTATACATCCGCGCGGTGGTCGACTTTGCTGCTGTTAACGGCCTGTTCTGGAGCGAGATAGTCAGCCGTTCCAACGACGCTGTCTTTGTGGACTGCGCTCAGCGACGTTTCATCGTGCGAGAATTTCGCCAGCCCCATGTCCAAGACTTTCACCGTTCCAGTCGGATCGACCAAGCAGTTGGCAGGTTTGATGTCGCGATGCACGACTCCAGCATCATGAGCGTGCTGGAGCCCGACTGCAGCCTGTGCGATGAAATCAGCAGCACGTTCAAACTCTAGTGGACCGTCTCGTTCTACCATTCGTTGAAGGTCCAGTCCCTCGACATACTCCATCACGATGTAGTGAGTGTCGCCTTCGTTGTCGATGTCGTACGCTCGCACGATATTCGGATGATCGAGCGCTGCTACTGCGCGAGCTTCCAGTTCAAATCGTTCCAGGTAGCTCGATTTCGCAACGCGGCTTTTGGGCAGGACCTTGATTGCCACTGGACGACGCATGATCGGGTGTTCGGAAAGATAGACACTACTCATGCCACCAGTTCCGAGGTGGCCTTGCAGCGTGTATTTCCCAACGCGGAAACCTCGGTACTTCCCTTTCATCAGCTGATCCATCTGCCACGGCGTGATCAGCCCAGCTTCGACGAGATCACTAGCCAATCCATCAGGTGCGGCGGGAAGCAATCCGCGCAAACGCGTCGACCGTTCTGCCAGGAACGTCGCGAAATCCTCCTTGGACACGAGTTCGCTTCGCTTGACGAGCTCAATCAGCCGTTCGGTGGTCGAAACCTTCGCCATGTAACTTATTGAGACACAGACCTATTTGGGACACAAACTTCGAATGCGAAAAGAAACCTAAGCACAACCACCCGAATGTGCAGATTTCGTGCATAATTCTGTACCTATATGGTAGACAACGACTTACTCATTCACAAGCTTTGCGATGCGATTTGAACGATTCGTCGCCCGCCAACCCAAGCACTACCGGTGCTCTTTCTAGCGGGTTTGCGCCAAAAGATCACTGATCAATCGAAGTAGCGATCTACTAGTTCTTTTTTCGGGGGCGATGTCATCAGAGAACCGGCGACAACAAAAACAATGGACACCGCTACATTAAACAAGAAGCTTTGTATGCCCAATCGCTCGACCATCATTTTGTCCCAACCGGTCGACATTAGCACAAGCTGCGACGCAAATCCGGACAACATGCCAAGCATCGCTCCAGTTGCGTTCATGCGCTTCCAATATAGCGCGATCACGATGGGTACCAAAAACGTTGACGACAGACCCGCGCTTGCGGCGACGATCAGGTCTTGTAAATACGGCGGAGGAAAGATGCTACCTAATGTGGCGGCCACGCCAATTCCAATCGTGCCGCAATAGGTCACCGATTTCAGTCGCTGCTCAGATGCACCTGGGTTGATCATCCGCTGATAGATGTCGCGCACCAGCGACGACGACACCAACAATAAGAAGCTGTCGACACTCGACATAACCGCCGCAAACGGTGCGGCCAACAAAAGCCCTGCCAACCAAGGCATGCCCGCCTGCTCAGTTGTGAAGACAGCGAAGTCGGGCATGATTCGATCCGCGTCGTCTTCGCCACCCGGCATTAGAACTCGTGCCGTGCAAAACACGATTACCAGTGAAAAGTAGATGAACGAAAAATAGAATGCGACGGCGACAATCGATCGGCGCAAAGTTCGCGTGTCTTTAAACGCCATCAGCCGCACCA
>JAGQPC010001106.1 GCA_020426925.1 Planctomycetales bacterium
CCATCTGCCAATAGTCGCCGCCAGGTTGGTCGAGCAGCACGACCGGCACCATATCACGTTTTCCAGTTTGCAGTAGCGTGAGAACTTCCAGTGCTTCGTCCAATGTCCCGAAGCCGCCCGGCAAGCAGACGACGGCGTCGCACTCTTTGACAAACATTACTTTTCGAGTGAAAAAGTACTTTGTGTTTACAAGCTTATGATCGCCATCGATGACAGAGTTCGCTTCTTGTTCGAAGGGCAGCATAATGTTGAGCCCCATCGAGTGTTCGCGTCCCGCGCCGCGATGACCGGCTTCCATGATGCCGCTGGCTGCGCCGGTAATCACGAGCCAATCGTTTTCCGCCATCGCCTTTCCGAGCAAAACGGCTTGTGCATACGCAGGAGCATGTTCAGGCGTTCTCGCCGATCCAAAGACGGTTACTTTGCGGTGACGACGGTACGGAGCAAATACTTTGAAGCCGTAGCGAAGCTCGCGCAGCGAACGGCTCAGTAGCTTCAAGTCGCCGCGAGACGACCCATCTTGTGCGAGCTTATCCGCTGATTCTTTGATGCGGTCGACGAGGTCATCAATGTGCCGAGCCTTCTTAGGCGGCTGACCAGGTTCTGGATTGTCTTGGGCGTTCGATTGTTTTGATTCTGACATGGTGATCGCTCTGAGAGATCCAAGGCCATGAAAAAAGGCACGCCGCATAATTCACGGCGTGCCCTTGAGCAGTACTGTCTTGCAATGCACACTAAGCGCTCGATCGACGCATGTCTTGATATGCAAGCATGACGTCGTAGAGATCGCTTGGAATGGTAACTTCATCGTTTTCGAAATCTCGCAGCCACATCCGATTATTTTTGATCGCGTCGGCTAGAGACGAAATGACGTCGCCCAGAGGTACGGTAACCGTTGGGGAGGGTCCAACGTCTACCGGGCTAGGCAACGAGCTTCCACAATCTTCTGGGCCGTTATAAATTCGCAGCCGGCAATTTGCCATTTGGTCGATCCTTCTTCCATTCTGGTTGTCCAGCCGAAAGTTCACGTACCGGACGCCTGTGCGCGACAATCCTGGGCGCTAGAGCTCTGATCGGCAAGACCTGAGTGGGACGATTAACAATTCTAGAACATGTACGAAAAGTCCGGGTCGTCAGCCGGATTAACAGTCAAAAGCTCAAGAAAATCGCTGTTTCTTCGTGTAGATTGTGAGCATTACGCACGCGAGTGCATCGCTGCTGTCGCCGCTTCAGCTGGCCTTCCTAACCCTCCCTGCTTGTCTATATGAGTAAAATTCGGAAACTCAGACGGTTTCCTCTGTCGTGGCACTCGAAGTCCAGCGACTGGCAGCTTTCGCTTGGGAACAGAATGTCACATGAACTCCGGCTTCCGAATCATCAAAACTAGATGGTCGTGGTACGATGTCTTCGAGCCTATCGTCTAGTAGAATCGTGTTGTCCGTTCCCGAACGCACACAGGACTTTCATCCACCTCACGCTGGGCAACTGCTCGTTGTCCGAGCAAGACAGGAAACCGCAATACCAGGAATCGTTTCAGCCATGTTGGTTGCTACGATTCGACGCCATCTTTTCGCTGAATCTAACCATGGAAAACACACCCGCTAGCATTACCGATTTTGCATCCATCGCGAGAGCACTGAACTTGCCTGAACGGGGCGTTCGAGCAGCTGTCGATCTCCTTGATGAAGGCAACACGGTTCCATTCATTACTCGGTATCGAAAAGACAGAACAGGCGGCCTAGACGAAGAACAAATTCGGCACATCCATGATGCGGTAACCTTGCAGCGTCAGTTAACTGAACGCAAACAGAAAATCCTGAAATCGATTCAATCACAAGAGAAGCTTACCGACGAACTCAAAGAGCAGATACTCGCGGCAACAACCAACAAGGCACTGGAGGATTTGTACCTGCCGTTTAAACCGCGAAAGCAGTCACTTGCAAATATTGCGAGGCAGCGTGGCCTTGAGCCGGTCGCGCGGGATGTATTGTCTGCGAACCCAGTTGCGAATGACCTACAGACGTACTTTCAGCAGTTCGTCAATGAAGAAGCTGGCCTCGCGACAGTCCGCGATGTCGAAACTGGCGTACAACATTTAGTTGCCGAGTACTTCGCTGAACTCGTCGACCTTCGAGACCTTGCAAGGAAGCAAATGTGGGAAGGACGACTTCACAGCAAGAAAGTCGCCACGACCGACGAAGATGGCCCGGAAGATGCAGATGAGCAAGATCAAACTGAACCAGCGATTGCTTCAACACCGGATGACTCAGACGAGTCGTCAGAAGATGTTGCTGTAAGCGCCGATGCAAGTTCCGAAGTCGCTTCGACCGCGGACACGTCGACAGAGTCATCAACGGATGACGCAGCTGACGCTGAATCAAGTAACGAACTTTCAACACAAGATACAGCGTCGGAAGCGGCAGATTCATCGCCATCAACTGACAACAACCCTACCGAATCTAGTGAGTCGGGCGACACATCTGCGCCGACCGACAACACGACCTCGTCGCCCGAGCCTGCGTCGACGACCGAAACCAATCCGTCAGACGAGACGAACTCATCTGGCGACGAGTCCGGTTCAACAAGCAAGTCGAGCAATCAAGAAGCGGAAATCACAATGGTCCGCACCGAATCCAAGGCCGTAACGGACGCCAAGGGTACGGTGACCTCTGCCGCCGATGGCACCAAATCGAAGAAGGCCGGAAAAACAGTAGCACAAACTAAGGCAGATCTCGCCAGACAACGGCGTGAAATGCGACGAGAAGCTCGTCACCGAAAACGCCAGAAGCTCGAGCAGTCGTTCAAGGATTACTTTGATTTCAGCGAGCAGCTGAAGAAACTGCCGCACCACAGAATTCTCGCCTTGAATCGGGGCGATCGATCTAAAGTTCTTCGCGTTCGAATCGAGTTTGACTCAAACAAACTTCGAGCCGACGCGGAAGCCAAGTTGGTCAATGACAGCCATGTGCACGCTGGTTTCCTAAAGCAGTGTCTGGCAGATGCTCTTTCTCGATTAGTGGCTCCCGCAATCGACCGCGAAATCCGGCGTGAATTAACCGACAAAGCAGAATCTCATGCAGTCACGGTATTTGCACAAAACCTTCGTAAGCTGTTGTTGCAGCCGCCGCTCAAGGGACGCCGCGTGTTAGCGATCGACCCTGGTTTCAAAAGCGGCTGCAAGATAGTGGCCTTGGACGAATTTGGAAACGTTCTAGACCACTGTTTAGTTCACGTAATCGGTTCCGCAGCGCGTGTTGACGAATCTCGCGCAAGATTGGCCGAAGAAGTCAGGCGACACAACATTGGAGTGATCGCGATTGGCAACGGAACGGCGAGCCGCGAAACTGAGCAAATGGTCGCGCAAACGATCAATGAAAGTTTGGCTGATCGCGAAATCGGATACTTAATTGTTAATGAAGCGGGAGCCAGCGTTTATTCTACAAGCCCGATCGGACGAGAAGAACTGCCAAAGCACGATGCTACGGTTCGAGGAGCGGTTTCAATTGGCCGTCGCACGATCGATCCACTGTCCGAGCTGGTCAAAATCGACCCGGCCAACATTGGAGTCGGCTTGTACCAACACGATGTCAAAGCGAAACACTTACAAGATTCTCTTGATACCGTCGTCGAATCGTGTGTGAACTACGTCGGCGTGGATGTGAATTC
>JAGQPC010001107.1 GCA_020426925.1 Planctomycetales bacterium
ATTTATTCCGCCGAAAATCCTATGGCTTCGCTGCCACAGCCGTTTTGGTCACGTTGGCTGTAGTTTTCATATCGTTGCAGCCGCGACAACCACCGGGTGCAGAACAAACAGAAAACGGTAGTTTTCACACTCAAGTCGTTTCGCCTGCTAAGTCAAACAGCGACCATCTTGCACAAAGCGGCCAGTTAGCGAGCGAAACTTATCTGCCATCGCGCTTGTTTCATCCCCCGGCAACATTATCCGTGGCGGCGATGAATACACCCTATCGTCAATGGTTGCTGCAGGCCCACACTTTGTTCGCCGGTCAAGTTGTCGAGCGGCCAGAACTCGAAGCGGACTTTAGGGTGGCACTGGGCTCAGCCCTCGATGGACATTATGAACGCACCAGTGCTGTCGCGGAATTTGAAAAAGCAGTGCTGACTCGGCGAAAACAGCTTGGGCCAAACGACCCTGAAACGATTGCCGCTGAATACGCACTGGCTAACTCATATCTCGTTGCTGGAAGACTAGCCGATGCCGAGTTGCTCGCTCGCAGCGTATACGATCAGCGATGTAGCATATTAGGCGACGATGCGTCCGATACCCTTGACAGTTTGAATTTGCTCGGACGTGTGCAGCTTACAATGGAGCATCATCAAGAGGCGGTCAATAGTTTTAAGCAGGTTCTCATCAGGGCAAGAAAGCAAAATCTTGACGGTCAATACTTTCACGCTTTGCTCTATTTCTCGCGTGCCACGGAGAGTTTAGGTGACACCGATGAGGCTATTTCTTTACTGACTCAAACGCTGCTTCAGCAGCGGCAAACGCTTGGTAGCTCGCACATACATACGCTGACTACGCTTCAAAAGCTTGGCGAAGCCTATCTTCGTCAAAAAGAACCACTGATTGGCGAAGCTATCCTAGAGCAAGTGTTGGATGCATGGCACGCAACGCTTGGGGCCGACCATTTGTTCACCATCTACGCGGCACGTTCACTTGCGGCGGCGAAATCTGTCTTGAAGAAAACTGATGAAGCGGAATCGCTGTATCTTGAGGCCTTGATCGGTGAACAAATGCTATATGGCGGTAGTATCGACCGGGAAATGATGACACTGTGCTTTTACGCCAGGCTCCTCCGCGACACCAACCGATGTACAGAGGCCGAAGCAATCATGAGATACGTGGTTCAAAAGAACAACCGCAGATTTGGTGACGGGCATCTGCACACCGCCGTCAGCTTGCGAACACTCGCGTCCATTTTTAGATCGCAACAGCGATACCAAAGAGAGCTGCTGTGGCAGGCACGTACGCTCATCGCTCGGCACCGCGTGCACGGCTGGTTCGCGACGGCCAGCAAAGACGCTCGGCATGAATTCTTAACTGCCCTTCAGCAATGTACACGTTTATTGTGGCAAAACGGGCGGTTAGGCTTTGCCAACATGCTCTTTGATGAATGGAACGCCGATCAGTCTCTTCCTGCAGGGATCCCGCACGTCGAGCACAGTCAAAACCTGGATCGTCTGGTACTCTCGTGGAAGAACGCTTCGGAGTAAGTTCCCCTGAGCTTGGTGATCAAACCCACTTTTCCTTTCACCCGCACGCCGGTTTTTTCAACCCGGCATGCCAGAATTTGCAGCTAAAATCGAGGAAGGGTTGGGTGGTACTGCGCCAGACACAGCTACGCTACCTGTGCAGCACCATTAACAATGCTATCTATTGCAGCAGCCAGACTCATGGCTTCGACATGCTCCCGCAGCGGGAAACAATCATCGCCTCCATGCACGACAATGCGCCGCGTTGCACTCACATCATCACAGGCAAGGTAAAACCCTTTCTGCGGACTGGTCGCTTTACGCTTGATCTCAAACGCCCAACGCTCCTGCCCAGCCAGCTCGATCAGTAAGTCAATTTCGGCACCTGCAGCACTGCGATAAAAATAGACCTGGCCCGCCAAACCCAACGCTGCCACAAGCTGTTCGATCACAAACCCTTCCCAGCTCATGCCGATGATCGGATGCCCCGTCAAATCCAGCATCGACTCAATACCCAGCAACACATGCAACAATCCGCTATCGCGAATATAGAGCTTCGGTGATTTGATGAGGCGTTTGCCAATGTTGGTATGAAACGGAATCAGCCTGCGGATCAGCAATAGGTCCACCAGTAAGTCGATATAGCGATTGACCGATTGAGCACTGACGCCCAGAGACCTGGCAAGATCGGACGCATTTAGCAATCCGCCCTGATGATGAGCCAGCATCGTCCATAAACGGCGCAGTGTCTCCACTGGCAACCTCCCACCAAATAGCTGCACTTCCCGCTCCAAATAGCTGCGAATAAAGTCACGCCGCCACGCAATCGATTCGCGCTCTGATTCCACGAGCAGACTGCCGGGGAACCCACCGCTAAGCCACAAATCAGATGCTGAATAACCCGCTGTCTGCACCTCACTCAGCAATAATGGCGTCAACTCAAAATAGGCCACCCGTCCCGCCAGTGTTTCCCCGGCTTGTTTGAGTAAGTCAATCGAGGCCGAACCTAGCATCAGGAATCGCCCTGTGCCCAGATCTTCACGACGCCCGGAATCAATCACACCCCTAAGCGTTGCAAATAGCTCCGGCACGCGATGCACTTCATCAAGAATCACTAATTGTTGCTGGGTTTGTTCAAAGAACAGTCTGGGGTGTTCGAGCCGCAAACGATCCTCCGGATTCTCCAAATCCAGATAGGTCGCATCCCAACGTTCACCCAGATGCAGGGCAAGCGTCGTTTTGCCCACTTGCCTCGGCCCCAATATGGCCACCGCTGCCTGGCGCTGCAGCGCGTCACTAATATCCTTCTCTAAATTTCTGTGTAACATCCTTGCTATTTATCCACGCCATGGACAAATTGCAAGGAAAACTTGGATCCACCCATAGTTCATTTGCCTCGGCCCACTTTTCCTTTCACCCGCACGCCGCCGTTTTCACCCCGGCCTGCCACGCTTCTCAAACCATTTGCGACAAAAGCCAAGGAAGGCCGCATCCGCATGCCGTGGCGGCTCAATGATCCATCCTCGCCATTCCTGCTCCAGCAAGTAAATGTCCCAGCCAGGGGCGGCCAGTCGCGCCTCTTCGTAAGTCTCGGGTCTGAGGTTCGGAATGTCGATGTCCGTTTCCTCATCGGCAGAGTCACTCGCCCCGATCGTACCCCGATTGATGAACACCACCATGTCCTCCTCATCCAGCGTCACGGCATAATCCGGCATGTGGTGATGCAATTGGTCTTCCTTGACAATATTGGAGACCAATCTCCGAAACTCCCTTGCCGACGACGTCGCTCCACTTTTCTTTTGCAGTAGCTCCAGTGAAATCTTCCATTCACGTTGCCTGCCGCAATGCTTGCGAGCCAGCTCATAGATGCGGCGTTCAATTGGCTTTCGAAGCCGAAAATAATTGCGGCTCAGCGTCAGCACTTCATTTTGCCGAACGGCATTAAACACCCAGTCCGAAAGCTTCACCTCCACTTCCTGCATCCGCCCGTCACGCGTCTCACGCACCACCTTGGCTCGCTCAATGAGGCCAAACGTCTCAAACGTCTCCTCACCACCAGTGATGACATTGGTGCTGATGCGCGTGCCCGATAATCGCTCCAGTGCAGCTTTGAGTCCTTCATAGCCACGGCCATTGGTCATGCGGTTCGTGGCCTTGAGCAAGTCATGAGCCTTAAACCGAATCACCTGCGAAACTTGCTCACCGGCATTCATCGCCGCAATCACCTGGCTGATGCAATAGATCAGAATGTCGCGGTCATGCACCGTCGCCAGCCCATCGGCTGACGGCTTAATCTCGACATAGCTATCCCCATGCTCGTAACGACGCACATGGCGATCCGGCTTCGTCGACAAGGCAAAGATCGGATGCTCCATCGATGCCATATCGGCTTTGGGCACCGCATCAAATACGTCGCAGACAAAGAAGTCCGGCGTCGGGTGACGATCAGGCAATAAGGGCGAGCGATCCGCTGCAATCTGGTTCATACATCCTGTCTGGTTTCGACATTTCACACACGTTGCAGCGACTTTTCGACATTTCACCCACAATGTCAAGTCATTTCGACATTTCACACACGCGGTGATTCACTTCGACATTTCACCCACGCAGCACCACAAAGTTTCGACATTTCACACACGCTTCTTCGACATTTTGCACACGCTCTTTCGACATTTCACCCACAG
>JAGQPC010001108.1 GCA_020426925.1 Planctomycetales bacterium
AGACCAGGCCATCGTCCACTATCGCCACGCGTTTCTCGCCGATCCGACAAACACAAATGCCTTGACTCGATTGGGCGACGCGAGTGTCGACGCCAGCGAGTTTCGTGATGCTGATTGGTATTACGAACAGGCACTCGCCATCCAACCGGATTCGCTTGAAGCAATTCGCGGACTAGGAAGAGTGCACTATCTGAAAGGCTTTTTCGCAAACGCCGAAAAAAGTTTCCGGCGTGCATTAACGCTCGCACCAGATGACGTCAGTACTCGCGTGAATCTGGCGAACACACTCGTAGCCACGAACCGACCAGAAGAAGCAATAACGCTTTTTGGCGAGCTCGTTCAACAACAACCGAATCTGGCCCACGCCTGGTATGGATTGGGGCTCGCGTTGCACCAACAGAATCGGCTCGACCAATCCATGGCCGCACTAACGCGTTCCGCCGAAGTCGACAAATTTTTTTTCAGCGAAATCGCACATGCAGCCAAGTTCGCAGAAATCGCCTGCGAGCGTGGACAGCAACAAGCTGCACGGCGCAATCACAAAGCAGCGTTAGCGAGTTTCGCTCAGGCGGCGAAAATCTTGCCGACGCATGCAGCGGCGTATGCGGAATCGGGACACGTGTGGCTCGCAGCCGGCGATCGCACCAGAGCTGTTCGAGCGTACAAGAAAGCGTGCTCGCTGAACACGAGCGATTGGTCGGTGTGGAATAATCTCGCGTGGCTGCTGGCAACTCAGCAGAATATCACGAGCGAGTCCGCTCACGACGCGGAAGGCGCAGCACGACACGCCGTAGATTTGGAACCTGAGCGAGCCAGTTCTCACGACACGTTAGCCGCGGCGCTCGCGTCCAATGGCAAATTCAAAGAGGCCACACAAGCCGCAGAAAAAGCGATCGAGCTAACGCGCCAAGAAAATCCGAACGCCGATGTCCGTCGTATCCATCGGCGGATTGAGCTGTACCGAGCTGAAAAGCGTTTCGTCGAGCCATAAAACGCGGATAAAATTCTTGACATTCAGGCAGGTAAAACGCAATGAACTCGACTTTTTTGGTTGCACAAGGAATCGCAACTGTTACGCTCTAGACCGCGGTCCAGTTTGACCGGAAGCCGGAGGCGACGCGAGCATCTTCCAACGCGAGCATCTTCCAACGCGAGCGCCTGCGGCTTCCGGTCAAACAATCAACCGTGATGAAGGACATGCTCTTTGTTAGAAATCGTTAGAGGGAAAACTATGAGAATCCGCGCGTGGCTGACTGGCTTAGGCATCATCGTCTGTTCGATCGTCTCGACCGCCCAGGCCGACTTGGTTGGAAAATATGACGCGAACATTGGCGTCGAATTGGAAGGTGACGAAGTATCGAACTGGGAAGACCAGGTCGGCGGATACGACTTGGATGACTCGACAAGCTTTCCAACGTTACTGGCCAACGCAACTCCCAGCGGAAGCGCAGCCATCGACTTCGATGCCGAACTCAACACACACCTGTCAGGCATCATCGGCCCCGGTTCAGAATTTCCACTCGTCGATGCGGAAGCTTTGACATCCGCCGTCGTCTTCAGCCCAGACGAAGACCCAGGCCTCGGCGACAACGATCCCAACAATCCAAACTTTTGGGGGCACCCTCAATTGGCGAGTGGTGACCGCGGAGGAAGCCATTCTGACTGGGGATTTAGCTGGGGCGAAAACTCCGACGGCGATTTCAACAT
>JAGQPC010001109.1 GCA_020426925.1 Planctomycetales bacterium
TACACATATTGTGTTGCGACACGCCCAGCTTTTGCATCATGTTGTATACCCAGACGACGTCGGCCTCGGTGTCGCCTTTGACTTCGTCTTGCACTTCGCCGTCATTTTCACCGTCATAGAAACCTTCGGTGTCAACGCAACGAACTTCACCTCGGCTGGTTACAAACCAAGCTCGGTCTCCTTCAACCAACGGAGCACAGCAAATTCCTTGTAGCGGCCAATCGTGGACTCGGCCGGTTTTCAGCTTTTCACTGGAATGTTGCCACAGGAATTTTCCATCCTTTTCGCTGAAACAAAGCAAGCAGCCGAGATCGACAGTCGCAGGATAACGAGCTACGTATCCGTTGCCGTTATTTGTTCCGACGAATACTTTTCCGTTTGCAACCACGGGATTTCCGTACGTTTGGCTGCCGACGGCGGCGACCCACTTGATGTTGACTGCACCGTCACTTTGCCAAGCACCAGTCTTTCGATCAAACGAACCAACGTCCCACTGAGTCGGAATATTTTTGGCGTCAGGAACATTATTCCGTGTGGAGTTCCCTCCCCATTGCGGCCAATCACCGCTCTTTTTTTCGCTTTTATTGACGCTCACCGGAAGCAATTCGAGGTCGCCACCGTAGTTGGGCTTCACGGCCACGTCGTCCGCGACTGCCGCAAATTCGGTTCGGTTGACTGGTATAAATGCGATCGCGATTTGGCCCAACACATAGGCTGCAAAAAGCAATGCAAACTGGTACCGAACCTGTGTGGCACGCGATTTGAATCTCATCGTAATTTGCCTCTCAATTGATTGTCCCCGCTATCCGTGCAGCGAGAATTGTAGTTCAGTGTCTAACGTTTTAACGAATCGGATTGCGCATCAAGAATTTGGCACAACGGTAATATTGTCGAGCCAAATCTCGGCATCCTTCGCGTTGCCATAAAGTCCCGGACTTCCAGTTCGCACGGGAACATCGTCAGTGGCCTCAAGCATCCAGTTGGACGGCTCGGCCGTTCCTCGCGGCCACACTTTGCCTTTGAGAACAACCTTGTCCCCAACGTTGGCGACGGTGAACTTCATCGTGTACCAAGTTTCCGGTTTCCAGGGAAAATCTAGATTTCTTGCCATGCGCTCTTGCGTAACCCAAGATCGAATCTGCAGTTGCTGGCTTTCACCTTTAAGATCAAGCGTGTAACCCTGCGCGATCAGGCCGATGTCTGGCATCTTGTTGTCGACAATCGAGCCTCTGACGTCGGCCTGCATCGTGTAGTCATGAAAATCCGAGTGCCCCATCCAGCAACGGCTTCGAGTACCCTTCGGGATCGTGGTGATTTTCACCATCACGTTTTCGCCATCTTCGTTGCGAATGACGTGGCGGTAGCGGCAGCCAACCCAAGTAATCGGAGGCTCGCCACTGCCTTTGGTCGCGTCGATCGAGATAGCGTTGAAATCGAATTTCCACGGCAATGGAGGAACGATTCGGACGCGAGCTTGGCCAGTCAGGCCATCCGCGGTTGCGGTTACGTAGGCAGCTTTGTGGGCTCCATCGGAACCAACCGAAAACGCACCGTCGCTGCTGATTTTGCCTGGACCATCTACCGAGAATTCCGCTGCAACGGTTTTCAGCAACTGGCCGTGTGAATTGAAAAGCCGAGCTGTGAAATGCTGGGTCTCGTCCGGTCGCATCAACACTTCGGCTGGGACGATCTGAAGATGAGCCGGCTTTTGATCAGCGGCGACGTCGACTTCTTTGGCTGCTGCAGGTAGTCCCGTAAAACCGTGTTCTTTTGAGGAGTCCTCCAAGCAGTAGAGTCCACCTGTCGTCTGAATGTAGACACGGCCGCGAGACGCAATCGGCGATCCGACTGTTCCTTCACCGGATGGAAATCGACCTTTCTTTGAAATCTTGGCGCCTCGTCGAGCGTCGGGCACGAGGATGTACCAGCGACCGTTCGCTGTGCAGGCATAAACTTTCCCGTCCGCGTACAGAGGACTCGACCGCATCATCGTACCAAGCGCAACTCGATTGCCAACTTGCTCGCCCGTTTCGGCGTTGTAGATCCAAAGCTTGGCTCGATCGTCCACAACCCAAAGATTACCATCAATCAGAAGAGGCTGCGTGCGGCCGGCCATAACTTCTGGCACTTGCCAATTGCGTCCCGTCTCGGTCAAGTCCCCCGTCTTAGTCGCGTCGATTGAAGCCAACGCTCCCATCGCTGTAGTTCCCGAAACGTTCTCTTCACTATGTCCCGCATACACGGTTGAGCCAACAACCAGCGGAGGCGCATTGAGGCCTCGTCGAGACATCTTGTATTGCCAGACTTGCTCACCGGTTCGCGGCTTAAATGCCCAGACGGCACCATCGCCCGACCCAAAGATCATCAGCTTTTGACCGTTAATTACAGACACCGTCGGTCCGCTGTAAGTTGTGTCATAAGGAAGATCACGAGTTCCGTTGAACCAAACGACGTCACCTGAGTGCTTGTCAAAAGCAATAAACCGGTGCGCTGGTTTCGCCATCTCCCCCCATCCGATAACAACGGCACTGCAAATGACTAAATCGTCAACGACGACTGGATAATTCGTTCGGCCTCCATACGTGCTGAGCAATCCAAATCGCTCGTGCATGGGAACCTGCCATTTTGTCTCACCGGTCTTTGCGTCAATGCACGAAAGAAGTCCGCAGACTCCCTGAGCGTAAATGTTTCCAGAATCGGCATCAGCATAAACTGACGACCAGCCTACGCGAGTGTCAGGCACGTCCGAAAGGTAAACGTTGAATCGGTTCTCCCAAACGGGTTCACCTGTTTCAGCGTTTAAGCAAACAACCTTCTCGCCATCGCGTGCTGGGTGTTCTGGAATGGCTTGAACAAGCGTGTAGATCAGACCATCCATCAGGACTGGCGTACTAATTCCGCCGACTTCTGCCTTCCACTTAACGTTACTGCCTTCGCCACCGTTGGGGTCGAAGTCGTCAACAAGCCCAGTCTCGCGCGACTGCCCGTTCCATTCGGGCCCTCGCCAGTAGCGCCAGTCACGAGGATCGTCATTTATCGCCGACTGCGGCTTGGCCAGTTTTGCAACCGGCAATGTCTCGAACTGCGACTCGGACGAAACGGTAGCGTCCCCGTCATCGGAGCCGTACGAATCATCGTCCGATGCTGCGTTACCAGAATCAGTTGGAGGCGGCACATCCTGCCGAGGAACACAACCTAAAAACGCAGACAAGAAGCCGACCAGCAGTATGCGACGCAATGTTAATGTCACGGTTTCAATTCCACTTTGGACTGAGCGAGGCTTCCCTCGCTACGAGATGGGGTACGATCAGTACAATAAGTCTATTTTACTGAATCCATTCATCTTCTGGATCAAACTTGGGATAGACGACAATCAAAACTTTCATCTTTCCGATGGCTCGATGGCGAACACCTGGGCGGATCATGACGCATACGCCCGGACGTACCGAGATGGTTTTGTCATCTAATTCCATCTTTGCGTCGTCGTCGCACTCCAGAATGAAGTAGGTCTCTATCAGTTTCTTATGGTAATGCAGTTTCGCATCGACACTGATTTCGGTGACATGGATAGTGCCAGGAAAATCCTCAGTCTCCGCAAAAGCTCTCTTTGCCTTGCCGCACGGGCAATCGACCGGTGGGATGTCTGCAAAGTCAACGACTTCGTAACGGATCGTTTTGTCGTTTTGCATTTTAGGCGGGAGCGTCGCTGCAGTGTGCACTATCGCACGCATTCGACAAACTTTTACTTGACGAAATAACCCCCAAAATTTACCAGACCATCCGTGGCTCGGCTACATCTGCTTTCAAAATTCGGCCTGTGTTCTCCAGTCCGAAAAATCAGCATGGGTTCACTAACGGTGGAAGTTTCCCGAATCCACTCGGCTCGACAAAAATCGGCTTAAACACGCATCAGAATTCTAAACGTAATCGGCAGCCTTTAACATTTCGTCAAACGCTGCTGTCATTTTAGAGAGCCATCAACCTGAGAAAATAAATGACTCCGTGGCCTGTCGAATGTCCAAACTGAAGGGCTTCTCGAGGTGCAATCAATACAGCCGTCACACCTTAAGGCGCATGGCATGACGGGCAGAAAAAAACGTGAATGACTTGCCGATTTGCCACCACGATGCTCAAGCATTTTGAATCGTGACGCCGATACCTCACTCTGTCGTAACAGAAAATGTTCTTCGTGCAGTCCGACCGTACTGGGCGAGATCATAGAGCGTCACTGATCGAGTAGTCGAGTCACGGAACGGCTCGGCGCAGTTGACGCGTTTTGGAGAAGTGAACAAGCGAGTTACGACCGCCTTCCTGCTTCAGTCCCCACTGAAGCGACACAGCCTACCGTACAACTCCCTCACGTGCGATACGAAACTCGGCGCAGTCTCGTTCGCAGGCTTGGAAGCTCACTCGCTCGTTCCAATTTTATTAGGAGACCTCGGTCGATGAAATCAAGATTCCTTGTTGGAACCCTCGTTATCGCGATGGGTTTGTCGGCCCAAGCGTTCGGTTTCGAGTTACTCGACCGAATGCTCGGAGTTAGCAGCGGCTGTTGCAACAGTGGCTGCGAAGTAAGCTGTGGAGCCCCTGCGTGTTGTGACACTGGATGTTGCGACAGTGGATGTGCCTCCAACTGCTGTGCAAAGCCTTGCTGTGAGCCAGCTTGTGGATGTGACAACGGTTGTGATTCGTGCTGCGAACCAGCATGTGGTTGCGATCCTTGTTGCAAGAAAAAGCGTGGCGGTTTGTTAAGCGGTTTGCTGAAAGGCAAAAAGAAGTGCTGCACTTCATGCTGCGAGCCAGCTTGTGGTTGTGACACGGGTTGCTGCGACAGCGGATGTGCCACGAACTGCTGTGCAAAGCCTTGCTGCGAGCCAGCTTGTGGATGTGACAACGGTTGTGATTCGTGCTGCGAACCAGCATG
>JAGQPC010001110.1 GCA_020426925.1 Planctomycetales bacterium
ACGATGGTCGATATGGGAATCATTGTCCTGGAAAACGTGTACGACTCACTAGCAGATTGGGAACAAAGTGGTTCGCCCGGAGGTTCAGCCAGTCGTTCTCGCGTGATTCGCGACGCTGCGTTAGAAGTCATCCCGGCAGTGATTACCGCGGTCGCTACGACGATCGTGAGTTTCCTTCCCGTATTCCTGCTAACTGGCCGAGACCACAAGCTATTCACACCGCTCGCTTGGACGAAAACATATGCGCTCGCGTCAAGCTTGATCGTTGCCGTAGTTGTCGTGCCGATGTTGTGTCAGGTGTTGCTCCGCAGTTCGCGACCAGGATTTCTAACGCGGTGTTTTTCTGCGATTGCGTTTGGCGTCATTGCGTGCTTGCTACTCGGAGTTGTCTGGGGACCGACGTTGGCCGTGCATCTGGGGTGGTCGCAAGCAGCGATACTCTTGGTAGCAGCGATCTTCGGTTTGGCATCCGGTTGGTGGATGTCTGCCGAACGTATTCGACCGATTGAACAAAATCCAGTCAGTCGATTCGTGCGATGGGTGTATGGCGGTCGCTTGAGGTTCGCGCTACAGCACAAGCTCGTCGCGTTGTCTTTTCCCGCATTGATCTTCTGTTTTGGACTGGGAGCTTGGATTGGTCTGCCTGCCGTCGTGCGGCCGCTGGAGAAAGTTGCGGCCGTCGTCGGCGCGAACTTGAACGACGTGCCGGGATACGTCCGCGCAAAGCACTTGTTTACGGGACTTACGTCGGACGACTGGATTGCACTTGACGAAGGCAGTTGGTTCTACATGCCGAGTCTCTATCCGGCAGCGAGTTTCAATCAAGCCATGGAAGTTTTGCAAACGCAAGACGCCATGATCAAACAGATCCCCGAAGTGGCGAACGTACTCGGCAAAATTGGGCGCGTTGAATCGGCGCTGGATCCGGCGCCCGCGGCGATGGTCGAAACGTACGTCATGCTAAAGCCTCGAAACGAATGGCGAGACGGCATGACGGAGCGAAAAATTTGGGATCAAATCAACAGCGTCGCAACAATCACAGGAATCACGCCAGCGTCACCGCTGCAGCCGATCGAAGGTCGAGTCGTGATGCTGCAAAGTGGTATCAAAGCTTCAATGGCGATCCGAATTTACGGAGACGATCTGGAGGGTCTGTCCAAGGCGTCTTTGGCCGTTGCCGACCATCTGAAGAATCTTCATTTGGTGAATGCAGGCACGGTCAATCCGGATATCGTTCTGGGAAAACCGTACATCGAGTTTGAAGTCGACCGCAAAGAATCAGCTCGGTACGGCATGACGACGATGATGGTGAATCAAATCGTTGCGGCTGGACTCGGTGGCATTGACGTGACCGAAACGGTGGAAGGTCGTGAACGCTATCCGGTTCAGGTTCGCTTCGAACGTGGCGTGCGGGAGGACTCCGATAATCTCGATGCGATCGCGGTCGTGACGCACACGAAAGAAGTCGTCCCGCTTGGGGAGCTCGCAACCATGACGACAACTTGGGGGCCGGGCGCGATTAACAGCGAAGACGCTCGATTGGTCGCTCATGTGTCGTTTTCACCGGCCGGAGCTGTCGGCGATCTGGAAACGGTTGAAGCCGTCATGGCGTCTCTTCGCAGCGCTCGTGAAGATGGCAGCCTCCAGTTTCCCGATGGGAACTTCGAACTGCAGGCGGTCGGATCGTTTCAAAACCAGATCGAAGCGAATACTCGTCTGATGTGGATCATTCCGGCTGTCGTCTTGATCAACTTGCTGCTGCACTATCTGCATTTTCGCAATCTGTCGCTATCGTTGGTCGTGTTTTCCGGAATTCCGTTCGCAGCGTCTGGTGGCATGATCGCGGCCGCCGTGATGGGCGTTGAAATGAACACCGCCATGTGGGTTGGATTCATTGCCTTGTTCGGAATCGCCGCGGACGATGGTCTGGTTATTGCAACTTACATCAAACAGCTACTAGATCGTCACACAATCCATAGCATTGAAGAACTGCGTGAACTTATCTACGACGCTGGACTCAAGCGAGTCCGCCCGTGCCTGATGACGACTATCACAACGTTGGTCGCGCTGATTCCTGTCTTGCTTTCGACAGGACGAGGGGCCGACGTCGCGCGAGCGATGGCCTTGCCTGTGTTTGGTGGAATGCTTGTCGAGCCGCTTACATCGTTCGTCGTTCCCACGCTGTACTGTGCATGGAGAGAATTTCGAATCAACGCTGGCTTCGAAGTATTGGCACCTCGTCTGATGCCACGCGAAGCAGCATGAGTGCAACAACACTGATATTTAGATCGACTATTGGATTGAGCGCAGGTCGCGCACACGAATGAAAGGAAGAGAAATGAAACGTCTGATTACAATAGTAGCGATGAACGCTTTGGTTGCAGTTTCGCACGCGTTTGCCGAGCAGCATGTCTCGCGATATGACCAGCTGAAAGCGTCGGTTCAGAGAATATGCCCGGTGTCGGGAAAAGCTCTTGGCAGCATGGGAACACCCAAAAAAGTCAAAATTGGTGATGAAGAGATTTTTCTGTGCTGCGAAAGCTGTGCGAAACGGAAAATCGACAAGCAGCATTGGGTGACTATCCACAAGAACTTCGCGGCGGCGCAACGAAGCTGTCCCGTGATGGAGAAACCGTTGCCGGCC
>JAGQPC010001111.1 GCA_020426925.1 Planctomycetales bacterium
TTGTAGTAATCGTCTTCGTTGGGCTCGTCGCTGTGTAGAACGACGCTATTTAGAACGCCCACGAGGATGGCGATGAGTAGCAGCTTGTGTTGCATTTTCCTACCACGAATATTCTTGCGTAATTATTTCATTTTCACTGCGAATGGGAACGAGCAGTTCATTGCGTCCATTCGACTCGCGTAGAATCGGTTTCACGCTGGATGAAGATCGGATCGAGATCTTTAGTTCCTCGCCAACTTGATACCAGTTATCGTCCAGCTTATCGATCGAGTCCGACGTGGCGGCTCGATAGTAAAGCTGCTGATCATTCGGAGCTAAAACACTCACGGCAATCTGTCTGACTAGAAAAACTGAAGTCGCCGTTTCGCGAACCGATGGCGAGTCTGAAATGCTGGCGTTATGCACTGAATAAAAGAACGTCGGATTGCGGTCTTCACCCAAACGATATCCGCGGAATCTGTACCCGAGTTCTCGCCCGCCTTGTTCAGGCCAGGGATCGTTTGCGGACGACAGCGTCGCGAATGACACCGCTTTTCCGAGCGTCTGAAGTTTCTCGCCAAGCGGAGGTTCGTACCCTTGACCGCGTCCAGTCCAATGCCGTTTGGCGTCGATGAAGGCGCCTTGCCAAATCAACGCGACCGTCATGTTGTTTGCGTCGAACGCCAAATTGATCCCGGCCGGATAACCAACTCCGATCGCTCGAGAACCGGCTCCTTCGATAAAGTTCCTGTAAATCAGCGTTTCGTCAGCAGGAATCAATTCCATCGAATTGGTGACCAGGCCAAACGGAGTTTTCGCTCGTGGCCCGTCATTCAGATACTCCCACACGGCGGCGATTTGTGTGGCGGATGTGCCGTCCAACAGATCCTTGAAGACGCTTTGATCGTTTTGCCACGCTTGTGGCATGCGAGTTCCCTTGCGAAATGTTTGTGGATCGCGAACGTATGTGCGAAACCAATTCTGTTTCAAACGCTTGGTCATCACCGTCATGTCCATCGACTGCACGCCGGTGGATTTGTAACGCCCGAAAGTGTGGCATTGAATGCAACCGAATCCTTGTGTTCCAATCATCTTCCAGGCTGCTTTCTTGCCGGCGATTTGGTCAAATTCGATTTCGGGCAAGCTTGGAAGAGAATCGTGTTTTTCGAATTCGTAGCGGATATGACCAACGTTGCTGGCCCCGAACTTTGGCATGCGCGTGAGCATGTATGGGCGATCGTTCGCGCCTTCGGCAAGAATCCCGTCCAACCATTCTGATGTGATTTTCGCTCCGACTCCATCTAGTGGCGGAGGTACTCGTCCTTCGTCACCCATTTCCGGTTGGGTTGTTTTGAATTCGCTATTTCGAGTTTCTTCGATCCCGCCCGTGCCATCTCGAGCGTGGCAGGCGTAGCAGTTGTAAGCCAACATCATGGAATGGATCGACATCTGCTGAACGCCGGCAGTCTTGACGTTCGAAATAAAACTGGCAAGGAATTTTCGTTGCTCAATTGACAGGTCAAAATCAGGAATGTTGGCTTGTTGTTCTTCCGCGAGGCAGCCTGCAGATACGCCTAGTTGATTCAAAGGTTTCGGCTTCGGTTTCGCTGTCGCGATCGAGACCGATTCATTGACTTGATGACAATTGGCACAGCCGACCAAATGGAATAGGTCTCGTCCTTGTTTTGCTAAATCCGGATCGAGTCTGAGTGTTTCAAGTTCAGGTTGGTCTTCGCTGGTTCCAACGAGCACGGAATCAAGAACCATCCGCTTCATATCCGGACCTTCGATTTCCAATCGCAACGATTCCTCTCCACTCGCCTCAAAGTAATCGACTTGCAGGTCGTGCGTACCGGCATCGAGTTGAATCGTTTTACTTTTCCATATCATGCCGTGAACGCCATCGTGATCGATGACCATTTTGCCATCGAGAGACAAACGAGAGCCGTCGTCGCTGCCCAGATGAAACTGGTATTCTCCAGCTCTGGAAATCGCGAATCGGGCATTCCACCGTATCCCAAAGTGTTCGCGTTCTCCCACGTTCGCAGTAATGCTCTCGGAGTGTCCTTCTTTGATGGGCGTCAGTTCGTCAAAGTTCGGAAGTCGCTGCCAACTGCCGCGATAGACTGCATATGCCGCGCCAGCTTTCTCCGGGACATTTGGAAGTAGATATGCCGCAATGTCATGAGCTTCTCGCGTCGTCAGATTCAGGCTTGGCATCCGACCCGACGGACGAGCGTGCAACGGATTCTTAAGAAATCCAGCGAGCCCGCTTAGCGTGTATTTTGCTTCCAAATCACCGTGAGGAACGGACGTTTCGCTGCTCTGACCGTTTTCCGATTTTGTATCGTGGCACGCAAGGCAACCGACGCTTTCATAAAGCGATCGGCCTCGGCGCCTTGCGCCGATAAGTGCTTCTACTTGAATCAGGGGTTCGTCTGCGAGCGACACAAGATAATGCACGAGTGCTTCGACTTGGTCCTTTGATCCGTCGGCCGGCAATCCATGCAATAGATCAGGCATCGTCGTGCCCGGTTTGGTCGAGGTCGGATTCGCGATGAATCGACGCAAGTAGGAGGGCCTCACGCGAGAGCCGACGTTCGTTAAATTCGGCGCGCTCTTCGTCGAGACTTTAGCTGTGATGTCGTTGGTCGCCTGATGACAGCTCAGACAGTTCAGCTCGCCTGCAAGCAAAGCCCCCATCGACGACGACATCGATTCAACTTTGTGAAATCTCTGAAAGCCCGGCACGACGGGCGAGGCATAGACCGTTGCCGCAATGAATACGAAAACACACGCCCAAATTGGCGACCGGTAATTCACGGAAAACTCCAAAGTCAATTGAACGAATTGGCGAGACGCAAGTTAGCAGACTGCCTTACGCGAGGGGAGGGAATTTGGGAGGGCGAAAAATCTACGTCTAGTTTAGTTGCGATTGCGAGCGCAGAAAACTAGTTGAATCTCAGTTTCCAGATCGACGCGCCGGGCAGTAGTCAGCTTAATCTTAGGGTAGTGGAAGTTGCTAAACTTCCTGACAGACGGGATCTTTAGCAAGTTCCACTACAAGCTACCCGAAACCAAGATGTGTCGGACTAGTATCGCGAGCTACGAGTTCTAGTTGCTGATTTGAATCGAGACGTTAGGAATGCTTTTCGCTCGATCAATCACCAAAACTACTTCATGCTCGCCATTGGGAACGGTCAAGTTTGCATGATCGGCGACTTCATTTCCGTTCATCCAAACGTGGACTCCAGAGTGTGGCGTGATTTTCAGAAAACCGACTGGGTTGTCCAAACTGATCGAGCACTTGACTACGGAAACTCGCTGATCTCCGACCGATAGTGCTGGCAAGTCATTCGTTGGCAAGGCACCGTCTATTGCACTGAAGCGATCAGTCCAATCGGAGGCCGGACTAGCGAGCAACGTTTCAACGGACTTTTGTTTTCGCTCGTCATTGCTTAGCGTTCGCCATGTTCGCGCATACTTTTCGCGTGGCAACGCGTAGCGGCCAATCTTCCCAAGCTCGGAAAGATACCGGACAAGATCGACAAGTTCACTCCGCGTTAGGGTGTCAGCGAGTCCTGCTGGCATCAGGCTTCCACCATCGGCTCGTTCGTCGATCGATTTGAGCGGAATGTTGAGAATTTGATTTTCGGCGGTGCGGAGCAGAAGCGAATCGTTGGTTTCACGGATCTTGATGCCGGTAAACACTTGGCCGTCTTGATCTACGATAATCAGCGAATGATAGTTCTCTTTGATTTTTTTGTTGGGCTCGACTAACGATTCCAGAATGTAATCGGCCTGGGCACTGGCACCGATACTCGCGAGATCCGGACCGACCTGACCACCCGCTCCTCCAATCGCGTGACATTTTTGACAGGCCATTTTCGAACGGCGAAAGATTCGTTCGCCTGCGGCCGGATACCCTTTCGCTTCGACCTCGGCGAGAAAAGCTAGTCGTTCTGCATCCGACATCACCCAACCGCGTCGCATTTCCAAGCCGCCGGCTTTTCGTAAAGCACTCGTCAAGCTTGTCGCGGTCAATCCCGAGCTTCCTAATTCGTTCAACGCGGACCGCGCAACTTCGGGATGAACTGATTTACCGGCCAGTGCCGTAGCTAAAAGATCCGGTCCTTTTTTCGTTCGCAACGTGAGCCGAATCATTTCAGACGGGTCGTCATTTTCCAGCGACGCAACTAGCCGTTGCGCCACGATTCTGCTGCCTGCGTTTGCGTCGACCAGCATGGTTCTTGCCGCAGCCGCACTTCGAAAAACCGTTTCGCTGTGGCCGGCGGCGAATTCGGAGAGCATCTTCATCGCCAATTCGTCGCCATATGCAGCGAGTCCGTCCAAAGACGCAATCACGTTGCCATCGCGTTTTGCTTGAGCGGCAATGTTAAACAGTTCACTTCTCAGCGATGAAATTCTCCACAACCCTGCGAGTCGCAGAACGTTTTCGATGTCCGCAGTTCCACCGCCTGATCGTTGTAGCAGTGTCGCCAGGGCGTTCAGGTCGCCGGATGGTTTTAGCCGTCGGTTCTTGGCTGCGTCAACCAACGCAGCGAGCACCGCATTTCGAGTTTCGCCATCGGTCGATGGTTGCAGACACAAATCAAACAGCTGTTGTAGCTCGTTGCCGTTAGCCGACGTTTCGGCAACGGTGCGAAGGATGTCGCGTCTTAGATCTGCTGAAAGATCCGTGTTACTAGCGAGAGCAAGTAATCGATTTGCAACGTTTGGTTCTTCGATCGCCTTGAGAGCAAAGATTAGATGGTTTGGGTCTCCGTCAAAGTCGATTTCCCCAGCGTCCAACCCGGGCACCCAAGTGGACTTCAAATCGCGTGCAGCAGTCCACAACGCAAAATCTAGGAATCGGTCGACTGGGTGGTCGAGTGCTCGCATCGCGATCTGGCATGCATCCGGATATTTCATTTTAGTAGCAGCGCGGACCGCTTCCAATCGAACGCGTGCGTGCGAGTCATTAACCAGCAGCTCAATCCACTCGTCTGCGTTTGGGATGCTGTCGTGCCAATGGAAGAGCGCACGTGTGGCGCTTGCTTTCGCCTGCGGATCGCGACACTTCAGCAACAGGTTAAGTAAGTCGTGACGGATTACACCTTGTGCTTCAGACGCCCAAAACACTTGCAGCATACGGCGATAGTAATCGTCCGACGTGTGATCCTGTTTGGCGAGCCATCTGTTTAGGTTGTCATGCACTTCGGCGCGGTCTCGGTGCTTCAGCACTTGCTTTGCGTTTTGCACTCGCCACGGTTCGGGCGAAGCAAGCATTTCACACAACTCGTCCGTCGCAAGTTCTTCCAGGTTGATGCGAGGAACAAGTGGACGTCCTTTCGCAGTGATCCGCCAGATTCGCCCGTGCGTGTGATCGCGGCGTTCGTCCCGGAAATCAACTTCGCCATGTTGAATAATTGGGTTGTACCAATCGGCGATGTAGATTGCTCCGTCAGGTCCCATCTTTACATCGATCGGGCGAAACGCAACGTGGCGAGTTTTAAC
>JAGQPC010001112.1 GCA_020426925.1 Planctomycetales bacterium
CTTTAGGTGGCGGCTGGGAAATTCGTCTTGACCCCTCGGCTGCAGCGGGCAGCTCGCATGAACTGCCCGCAGGCCCGCCACTACCGCCCGCCGCGGAAGCATTACCACTGCCACCACCAGAACCCGAAGTGGATAGGGACGAAGAATGAAGACTACGGCGAAGACAAACGATTGGTGGCGAACCGTTGTCTCGACATACTTGGCAAGCCTGATGGGATTCGTCCTGTTAGCTATGCAGCCTTTCATCACGTCTGCCGACGATGACCTCTGCGACCACTACGTTCCCTCCAGCAAGCCCGCATGCGGCTCCAGCCAACCGGCCTTGTGCTGCCCGGATGATTACGTCTGCAAACCCGCCCCCTGCGTCTGCGCAGTCTCAAGTTGCTGTCCGGACACGTACTGCCCCAAGCCTTGCCTGGCTTTGCCGTGCCCGACAAAGTGCTGCTGCCCGGACGATTACCGCCCCAAACCACATCCGTCGCCTTGTCGTCATTTCAATAGGGCGTGGTATAAGTGTGTTCAATCCTATCTTTATTCCTGGCCTCGCGGTTCAATAGACATTGGAAAAGCGGATTAGCGTTTCCAAACTCCAATCGACTGCGACAAAAACGAGCGTCCGGTTGAATCACCTCATGAAGACGAAGACTTCACGAAAGCCAGGCCGCCCGGTCGACAAGACAGCGCGTTCTCGTCGCCGACAAGCGATTCTGGAATCGGCAACCGACGTGTTTGCGGAACACGGTTTTGCTGCTTCCGACGTGCAGCAGATTGCCGATGATCTCGGCATCGGCAAGGGAACGGTCTATCGCTATTTCTCAAACAAGGAATCGCTATTCCTGGCGGTCGTTGACGCCGCCGTGTTGCGGTTGCGGCACGAAGTCGACCAGGCCGCCGAACATGCAAGTACTCCTCTCGACCAGATTGCCGCTGGTATTCGGGCGTACCTGGCCTACTTCCGACACCATCCTGAAGTCGTCGAATTACTCATTCAGGAGCGCGCGCACTTTCGCGACAGAGAGCAGTCGACGTATTTTCATCATCGTGATCAAAGCATTGCGAGGTGGAACGATTTGTATCGTGCTCTCATCGCCGACGGCATTGTACGGCCAATTCCCGTAGGCAGTATTACCGATGTGATTTCCGAAGTGCTTTACGGAGCGATGTTCACCAACCATTTCAACGGGACATCCAAGTCCATCGACGAGCAGTGCCAAGAAGTGCTCGACATCCTGTTTCACGGCATCTTATCTCGATGACGTATGTCGACCGGTTTTACTTGCGCGCTAGAATCCCGACGGCCTTGACGGACTACGTTTTTGGGCAGCCGATGTGCGCGATCATCACATCCCGCAGCTATCACCCTGGCCTGGTGTGGCGACGATCGACGGCTAGGTATAGGCCATTTCCGAAACGCACGAACTGCAGATTTGGCGGGCCCTGGCCACGCGGGCCGGTGGCGAGGTCGCGATCCCCTGATTGCAGGTGCGGCGACTTTAGCTGGCATGTCCCAGTTGCGCGCAAAAGAGCGCTTGCAAACTTCAATAACCCACGCCGCGCGAGACACCGACACCGCCGAGAGTTTTGGGGGCTGCCGGAGCTTGCTGTGCCGCCCCCATTCATCCAGTGTTCGTCTCGCCTACCGGGCCGAAACGCCTCTTAACCCGAACGGGCGAGCGGCGTACTGCGAACTATCCGAAAGCAACCCCAGGGGGTTGTGAGCGGTGCGGGCGGAAGCAACAGCCGTTAACCCAGGCGGCGCGAGAGGGAGAGACAACCGAGAGTTTGGGCCGAGATTGCGTCGGCGGTGCGACGTCGTGGTGGGAGTGAGGTCGCGCGCGGCGGGCAGAGAGTGAGACTTTGAGACTTCCGCCAGCGTAGCAAGTGGTTGCCACAATTGGCGATAGAACGCGAAAAGGCCGACGTCTCGCGACGCCGGCCTTTCTCGTAACCCAACGGTAGCAGGATTTCGCTACCGTCAAAACAAGTGGACGGAACCGAATTCAAACCCATGACTGCCCGGTTATGGCATGTGGGGGCTTATGTGGGTCAAATAGGCCCCACGAGAGGGCAAAAGCCTCTTATGCTAGCGCGCACAGGTGGGCGTGGCATGTGTCGTCATATGCACATGACGATCGCGGACGGTTCGACCTTACGCAGTTCGCGAGATGCGTCGGGCGATGTGCGCCGCTGAAGTCTTTGACGGCGAGAAGCGCTCGGGCCATGCGCTACTTCATGTATTTGTCAAAGAACGGAATGACCTTCTCAGGATACCTGCCAAAGTAGTTGTAGCCGTCTTTGAAGCGTCTCGGCGTATTCTCGATCCACACCAGTTCCTTTTCTTCACTCGCCAGTAAGTCGAACGTCTTTTGAGCATCTTCCGGGTTCTTCGTCCATGAATCTTCCAGGACTTGCCACATCAAGACGGGCATCTTCACGGCAGATGCCCAAAGTTCTCCAGCCATGTCAGCAGCAGGAAAACCACCCATCTTGATGAGTTCCAAGTCAATCAATTCCTGATATTGGGAGATGCCCTGCAGCTCCGAAAATGCTTCAAAGACAGCAGGCATGTTAGGTACCATCGGGCTGCACATGCACAACACGTTCTCGAACAATTGCGGGTGTTTGGTAATCGCCGCATATTGCGAGATACCGCCCAAGCACTGACTGAACAGGCCAACCTTCATCTTGCTCAGCCGGTCGTGATTATCGACGTACTTCTTGACGCCGACGCAATCCCGCCATTCCCACTGGCCGATGCCGCTGACGCCCCCGTTCGCCGCACCGCTATTACCGTGGTTGCGGAAGTCGTACGTAAGCACGTTGTACCCGGCATCGGTCAGGTGCTTGTATTGAATCACAAAGTCAATTTCGACGGCATCGAAGCCGCTCCACGGTTCACCGAAGTGACCGGGAAAGCCAGCACGGCACATCGGTAATGCGTGGTTGAAAATCACCAGCTTGT